>JAYVXQ010000268.1:0-4809 GCA_043785025.1 Acetobacteraceae bacterium | reverse complement strand
TGTTGAAACGGACGACGGCGTGGCCGCCGGCGAAGGCGCTGTCGAGGCTGTCCATGGCGCGGACGATCTCGATGCCGGGTTCAGTCATGTCCGCGAGGAACATCGTGGCGTGACCGTCCTCGTCTTTCGCCATGATGATGGCGAAGGCGGCGCCATAGGCCCCGGTGATGAACCATTTCTCGCCGTTGATGACGTAATGATTGCCGTCTTTTTTCGCGGTGGTGAGCATCGCGGAGGGGTCGGATCCGGCCCCTGGCGAGGGTTCGGTCATGCAGAAACAGGAACGGGTGGCGCCGGATGCGAGGGGGCGCAGCCAGCGGTCCTTTTGTTCCTGAGTTGCAACGGCTTCCAGCAAATGCATGTTGCCTTCGTCGGGGGCGAAAATGTGCATGGCGATAGGGCCAAGCAGGGAATAGCCGGACTCCTCGAATACGATCGCTTTGGCGACGTGGTTAAGGCCGAGGCCGCCGTATTCGGTGCCGACATGGGGGGCGACGAAGCCGGCTTCGCGGCCGAGGGCGACGAGTTCGCGGCGGAAATCCTCGGTGGGGCCGTGATGGGTCTGGCGGCTGTCGCTTTCCAAAGGCATGATTTTATCATGGATGAAGGCGCGGGTGCGCTGTTGCAGGTCCAGCAATTCGGGAGAGAGAGAAAAATCCATCAGAATGCGCGTCCTTGGGCGATTTCATGGGTGAATTGAAGGATACCGGTGCCGATCGCGGTCAGCGGCGCGTAGCGGGGTTCGGTGGTGGCACCACTGCGGTAACGAAAACCGAGTTGCAGGAAGATCACCGAGAGTTTGTACATCGTGATGACGCGATGGAACAGGATGTTGGAGACATCGCGTCCGGTGATCCGCGCATAGGCGGCGACGGCGTCCTCGCGGGGGCACAGCCCGACCTCGATCGCCGGCATTTGTTTCATGTCGTGCATGGCCCAGGGATCGGTGGGGTGGATCCAGTAGGTGAGGAGGGTGGAGAAGTCGAAGAGGGGGTCGCCGCGGGTGCCCTGATCCCAGTCCACGACGGCGACGGGTGAAAGATCATCCGGATTCAGAATGATGTTGTTGAGTTTGAAATCATTGTGCAGAAGCCCTGGCGGGCCCTCGGGGACGATGTTTTTGTTCAACCAGGCGGCGATATCGGTGTGCAGCGCGTCGGTGCCGTCCTCGCGGGCGGTCCATCCGCGTTGGGCCCAACCGGTGACGGCGCGTTTGAGGAAGCCCTCGGGGCGGCCGAGATCGTCCAGGCCGATGGCGGCGGTGTCGACGGCGTGGATGGCGGCGATGGTTTCCAGCAGGACGTCGGAAATGCGCTGGCCGAAGCCGGGACGCGCTGACAGCTCGGGCGGGACGGTTTCGCGGATCACCAGACCGGGCTTGTATTCCAGGATTTGGAAGCGCTGGCCGCAGACGGTTGGGTCGTCACAGAGATGCAGACTTCTGGGGACGAAGGACAGCGCGTTGGGCAGACGCGAGAGGATGCGGTGCTCGCGGGCCATGTCGTAGGCGCCGGCGGGAAGCTCGCCCATCGGGGGACGGCGGAGGACGGCGGGCGCGCCGTTCAGGTGGATCAAATAATTTAAGTTCGCGAGGCCGCCGGAGAATTGGCGTGGCGCGGGGTCGGCGTCGAGTCGCATGCCGTGGCGCGCCAGATATGCGCCGACGGCGGGCCAATCCAGGGGCACGCTGTCGGTGGCGGTTCTCAGATCGGCGTTTGGCACCTGTCCTCCCATGGGTTAAACCATTAAGCCTATAACAAACCAGGACAGCGGTTGCGGTGCAACCACGCGAGGAGGGAGCGAGATGGCGACGGCATGGAGTTATGCGCAAGGGCTTGCCGACGCGCCGTTGATCGGGGAGACGATCGGCGTGCATTTCGATCGCACCGTCGCGCGATGGGGCCGGGAGCCGGCATTGATTTCGTGTCAGCAAGATGTGCGGTGGAGTTGGGCGGAACTCGGTGAGAAAGTCGATGCGTTCGCGGCGGGTCTGGTGTCTCTTGGATTGAAGCCGGGGGATCGGGTGGGGATTTGGTCGCCGAATAACGCGGAATGGATCGTCACACAGTACGCGACGGCGAAGGCGGGTTTGATCCTGGTGAATATCAATCCGGCGTATCGGCTGACGGAACTGGAATATGCGCTGAACAAAGTTGGGTGCCGGGCGCTGGTGACGGCGACGCGGTTCAAGACCAGCGATTATATCGGGATGGTGAACGCTCTGGCGCCGGAACTGTCGGGTTCTCGGGGTGCGTTGGAGAGTGCCCGTTTGCCGTCGTTGCGGATCGTCATTCAGATTGGCGAGACGGCGCCGGGAACGATCGGGTTCGACGCGGTGTATGGGATGGGTCAGGCGGCGGATCGGGCGGCGTTGGTTGATCTGGCGGATGTGCTGCAATTCGATGACGCGATCAATATTCAGTTTACATCGGGGACGACGGGATTGCCGAAGGGGGCTACGCTGACGCATCACGGAATTTTGAATAACGGGTATTTTCTGGGGCGTGTGATGCGCTATTCCGCGCGGGACAAGGTGTGCATTCCGGTGCCGATGTATCATTGTTTCGGCATGGTGATTGGCAGCCTGGCATGCCTGACCAGCGGCGCGGCGATGGTGCTGCCAGGCGAAGGCTTCGATCCGCTGGCGACGTTGAAGGCGATCGCGACGGAGCGGTGCACATCGGTCTATGGCGTGCCGACGATGTTCATCGCGGAGATGGAGCATCCTGAATTCAGGACCTTCGACCTGACCAGTTTGCGCACGGGGATGATGGCGGGGGCGCTGTGCCCCGAGGAAATCATGCGCCGCGCCATCGGTGAGATGCATTTGACCGAGATCACCATTGGTTATGGCATGACGGAGACGAGTCCGGTCAGCACGCAGACTCTGATTGGCGACACGCTGGCGCATCAGACGACGACGGTCGGCAAGGTTCACCCGCATGTGGAGGTGAAGATCGTCGATGCCGAGGGGCGCGTGGTGCCGGTGGGCGTGGCGGGAGAGTTTTGCACGCGGGGTTATTCGGTGATGCTGGGGTATTGGGGCGATACCGAACGGACGGAGCAGGCGATCGATGAAGCGGGATGGATGCACACGGGCGACCTCGCCACGATGGATGTTGATGGGTATTGCGCCATCGTGGGCCGGATTAAAGACATGGTGATCCGGGGCGGGGAGAATATCTATCCGCGGGAAATCGAGGAGTATCTGTATCGCCATCCCGGCATTCAGGACGTGCAGGTGTTCGGGGTGCCGGATGCTCGGTTTGGCGAGGAGTTATGCGCCTGGATTAAACTGCGCGACGGCGTGACGCTGACGGCGGACGACATCAAACTGTTCTGCAAGGATCAGATCGCGCATTACAAAGTGCCGCGCCATGTGCGGTTCGTTGACGAATTTCCGATGACGGTGACGGGAAAGATGCAAAAATTCATCATGCGCGAGACGATGGTCGAGGACCTCGGCCTCGCGTCCTGACAGGAGAGTTTCATGCGGTGGGCGCGGTATGACAATAAGGGCGTGGCGGCTTATGGGGTCGTTGAAGGTGATCGGCTGATCCCGGTGCGGGGATCTCCGTTTGGCGCGTGGGAGCGTACGAGCGAGAGGCGGGATTTGGCGGATGTGACGTTGCTGGTGCCGGTGGTGCCGCCGACATTCTACGCGGCGGGATTGAATTACGCCGAGCATGTGAAAGAGGCGGCGGAGAAATTGGGTTTGCCGGTGAATTTGCCGACGCAACCGGATATTGGCTATCGCGCCAATAACGCTTTGATCGGGCATAAGGCGACGATCGTTATTCCGCCGGATGCAACTGAGCAAGTGCAATATGAGGGCGAGCTGGTCGCGGTGATCGGTCGGGAATGCAAGAATTTGACCCGGGAGAACGCGTTATCCGCGGTGATGGGCTGGACGATCGGCAACGATGTCAGTGAGCGGAGCTGGCAGAAGCAGGATCGGACGTTGTGGCGGGCGAAGAACACCGATACGTTCAAGCCGATGGGACCGTGGATCGAGACTGACGTCGATCTTGAGTCGTTGGTCACGACGATCCGGTTGAACGGACGCGAATTGATCCGGTTCGATACCAATCACATGGTGTTCGGCGTGGTGGATTATTTGGTGGCGATGACGTCGTGCCTTACGCTTTATCCCGGCGATGTGGTTTGGATGGGGACTGAGGGACACACGGACAATATGAAACACGGCGATACGATCGAAATTGAGATTTCTCAGATCGGCGTGTTAAGCAATCCGGTGATCCGGGAGGGGCAGTAATCGCGTGCGCTGAAAGACGCGGAACCATTTGCGGAACATGATCTCGGTGTCCATGGTTTCGTGAAAGCCGGCCTGGTTGATTTTGACGGTGGAGACGATCGAAGGCGGGCCGGTCTCGGTTTGGCCGTGGCGCATTTGGTAGTCGGCGTATTCCAGGGACTGGCCGACGAAATCCTGGAGCGATGGCGCCAGTAAGTTGTGGCGGGCACGGATCAAATCCCAGTCCTGGGTTGCGGTTTGTGCGAGGGTCGTCAGGGCGAAGGGTTTCGCGGGCGCGGTGCGCAGTCCCGCGGCTTCGGCGATGGCGGGCCAGATGTGTTCCCAGACGAAGACGTCGCCGTTGGTGACGTTGAAGATGTCATTACGCGCGGCGGTCGTTTCGCCAGCCCAATCGATGGCGCGCGCGAGCAGATCGGCGTCGACGGCCTGGCTGACGCGAGCGGCACCTCCCGGATATGGCAGCGTGTCGCCGTGCAGGCGCGATAGGGCGGCGTGGACGCCGAGGGCGGGGATGAGGTTCATCGCACCACCGA
>JAYVXQ010000267.1:0-4812 GCA_043785025.1 Acetobacteraceae bacterium | reverse complement strand
TTTCGACGTTTTCCAGTTCCAGGCCGATCCGGGTCAGCGTGTCCGTGATGGTGGCCAGATCGGCATCGGTGTCGAGATGGGTTTTCAGCCATGACAGGGAGAATTTCATGGCTCAGATCCCTTCGTGCAGCATGGTCGGGGCCAGCGGATTGAAGCCGTAATGGCGCAGCCAGCGCTGATCCGATTCATAGAAGGGGCGCAGGTCGGACATGCCGTGTTTCAGCATCGTCACCCGCTCGATCCCCATGCCCCACGCGAAGCCTTGCCACTCGCGCGGGTCGATGCCGCAATTGGCCAGGACGCGGGGATGCACCATGCCGGAGCCGAGGATCTCCAGCCAGTCAGTGCCGGCGCCGAGTTCGCCGGTGCGGCGGTTCCAGCCGATATCGACCTCCATCGAGGGTTCGGTGAAGGGGAAATAGCTGGAGCGGAATCGCACCGGCAAATCGGCGATCGCGAAGAAAGCGCGCAGGAAATCCGTCAGGCAGCCCTTGAGATGACCGAGATGCAGGTCGCGGTCGATGATCAGGCCCTCGCATTGTTGGAACATCGGCGAGTGGGTGGCGTCGTGATCGGCACGATAGGTGCGGCCGATGATGATGGTGCGGATCGGCGGTTTTTGGGTCAGCATGGCGCGGATCTGCACCGGGGAAGTGTGGGTGCGCAGCACGCGCGGCGGCGCATTCCCCACGGCGGGCAAATAGAACGTGTCGTGATCGGCGCGCGCCGGATGATGCGCGGGGATGTTCAGGGCGCCGAAATTATACCAGTCGCTTTCCACGTCCGGGCCGTCGGCCAGGGTGCAGCCCATGGCGCCGAAGATGGCGGCGATCTCCTCCATCGTGCGCGAGATCGGGTGGATGACGCCGATCTGGGCTGGTCTGGGCGGCAGGGTCGGGTCGATGCGCTCGTTGGCGAGGCGGGCGTCGAGGGCCTCGGACTCCAGCGCGATTTTGCGGGCTTCGATCGCGGCGGTGAGGGCGTCTTTCAAGTGGTTGAGGGCGGCGCCGCGGTTGCGCCGTTGCTCGGGCGGGGTTTTGCCGAGGTCGCGCAGCAATCCGGTCAGGCCGCCGTTGCGGCCGAGGACGGCGACGCGGACGGCATCCCAGGCGCGCAAATCATGCGCGGCGGCGAGGGCGGCGTCGGTTTCGGACTTCAGGGCCAGCAGGTCATCGGTCATGGCACGCTCGTTCGCTGGATGCTGGTCAGAAAAACGGCCATCCGTGAGGTGACGGATGGCCGGGTAGGCAAGAGATCCAGAGCGTGCCGCGTCAGGCGAGCGCGGCCTGGACCTTGTCGATGATGGATTTGAAGCTGGCGGCGTCATCATAAGCGATGGCGGCGAGCACTTTGCGATCCATTTCGATCCCGGCCTTTTTCAGACCGAAGATAAATCGTGAGTAGGTCAGGCCCTCGGCGCGGACGGCGGCGTTGATGCGTTGGATCCAAAGCGCGCGGAATTCGCGCTTTTTCACGCGACGGTCGCGATAGGCGTATTGCAGGGATTTTTCGAGCCGCTGGCGCGCGGCGCGATAGGTGGTCGATGTGCGCCCGTAGAAGCCCTTGGATTGCTTCAGGACTTTCTTGTGGCGGGCATGCGTGGTGGTGCCGCGTTTAACTCGTGCCATGGCGGGCTCTCCTTATACCAGACCGTAGGGGGCCCACTGCTTCACGGTCAGGCCGTCAGCGTGGGTCAGGGTCTGGCTGCCGCGATTGGACCGCTTCATCTTCTGCGAGCGGTTGATCAGGCCATGGCGCTTGTTACCGGGACCGGCGAGGACTTTTCCGGTGGCGGTGATCTTGAATCGCTTTTTCACCGACGACTTCGTCTTCAGTTTGGGCATTTCGGCTCCTTGTCTGGGTCCGCCGCCGGAGGGTTCCGGTGTCACGGCTGTCGCGGCCAGGCATGCCCATACAGGCCAGGCGCGCGGACAGGGGGCGGGGTATAGCGGGGGAGGGGGGGCGGTGCAAGGACGGGTTTTTGAGGGGCGTTGGCCAACGCTGGACGAAACCCGCCATGCGTCCTCTGATGACCGCCTGTGAAGGGAGACGGCCAAATGACCCAAAGCCTCGCCGGAGTCCGCGTTCTCGAACTGGCCCGTTATCAGGCTGGCCCGCGCGGCGGCATGATCCTGTCCGACCTCGGCGCCGAGGTCATTAAGATCGAGCGTCTGGGCGGGGAGGAAACCCGTAAAAATCCGCCGATGGTGCGCGGGCAGAGTATTTATTTCACCGTCTATAACCGCGGCAAGAAATCTATATGTCTTGATTTACGCGCGGACGAGGGGAAAATGATTTTCGCCGATCTGGTAAAAAAATCCGACATCGTGTTGGAAAACTTCCGGCCGGGCACGATGGCGGCGATGGGGTTCGCTTATGAACAGCTGAAGGCGATCAATCCGCGGATCATCCTCGTCTCCGTCTCGGGGTTTGGCCAATATGGACCGTATACGGAACGGCCGGCGTTCGATCCTTTGGGCCAGGCCATGAGCGGGTTGATGGATCTGACCGGCAAGCCGGTGGGCCGGCCGTTGGGCACCGCGTCGTCGGTCGTCGATCGTTACACCGCTTTACATGCCACGATCGGCGCGCTGGCGGCATTGCGGCACCGCGATCTGACCGGGGAGGGGCAGATGGTTGATGTGTGTCTGCTCGATTCCGCGCTGACGATGGTGGAAATTCCGGCCGCGTATTATTTATCCACCGGCGAGGAAGGCGGCGAAGGCGGCCGCCCGCCGTATCAGGCGAAGGACGGTTGGGTTGTTATCTCAGCCACCAGCCGGGACATGGCGGCGCGGTTGATGATGCTGGTCACCGGCGTGGCGGGCGAGGCCGCGCCGATCGGCTCATCCGTCGGCGATGAGCGGCGCCGCGCGCTGGACGCCTGGTGCGCGACCCGGACGAAAGACGAAATCGTCAGCGCCCTGCTGGCGGAAGGCGTGCCCGTGGCCCCCGTCAAAACCATTCCGGAGGTGACACAGGATCCGCATATGTGGCAACGGGAGATGATGGTGAAGCTGCCGGATCCCGTGGCGGGGGAGATTTTCGCGCCGGGCGTGACGGTGAAAATGTCGAAAACACCCGGACGCGTCGGACCAGTGCCAACGCCGGGTCAGCACACCGATGACGTGCTGACCGTTCTGTTGGATTTCGACGCGCAACGGCTGGCTTCGTTGCGGAAAGCGAAGATAATCGGCTGATTACTCGTAAGCCAGCGCAATCGTTTCGGCGACGAGGGCGGGACGGCTCTGACCCTCGATCTCCATTTTGCTTTCGAAGGTCATGCGCACACCCCCCTCGATGTCCTCGACCTTCAGCAATTTCTGATGCAGCCGGACGCGCGAGCCCGCCGGCACGGGTGCCGTGAAGCGGACGCGGTCGGAGCCGTAATTAATCCCCCGGCCGCGTTTCACGATGTCATGCGTTTGGTGCGCGAGGCCGGCGATCAGCGACAGCGTCAGAAATCCGTGCGCGATGGTGGAGCCGTTCGGCATCTCCCGCTTCGCGCGGTCGAGGTCGACGTGGATCCATTGGTGATCGCCGGTCGCGTCGGCGAATTTGTTGATCATCGCCTGATCGACGGTCACCCACTCGCTGGAGCCGATATCCTGGCCGATGTGAGCCTTCATGTCCGCGCAGTGTTCCACCGTCAGCATCGTTGCGTTCCCTGTCATGCGTCGCGCCAGAATAACCCGGACGTGCCCGCTGTCGAGCCCGCTTTGCCTTGGCCCGCTTTGCCTTGGACGGTCCGCGGGCTTACTCTGACCGCCGGAGGACGTGACCATGAGCCAGAGCCTTATCTCTCAGCGTCAGGCGGCGTTTCGCGCCGATTTTCGCGCGCGCATCGCGGACGCGTATTCCGGATGGGTCCATGTCGCGCTGATTTTCCTGTTGGGCCTGTCGGCGATCTGGTTATGCGCGCGTCACATCCATGATGTGGTCTGGTACGAGTATCTGGTGATCCCTTTCGCGTTCGGCGTTTCGAACGTGTTCGAGTGGTGGATCCATCGTTACATCATGCACCGGCCGGTAAAAGGGTTCATGGGGATTTATAAGCGCCATACGCTGGCGCATCATCAATTTTTCACCGACACGGAGCCAACCTTCGACACCAGCCGGGATTTCCGCATCGTCTTTTTTCCGCCTTATGCGCTGGTGGCGTTCATGGTGTTATCGTTGCCTCCGGCGGTCATTCTGGGTTTGATCGGGGCGCCGAACGCGGGGTGGATGTTGCTGATCACCAACGTCGCGCTGTATCTGAATTATGAAACGTTTCATTTTTGCTGCCATGTCAAGGATGACCGGCTGGTGCGTCGTTTACCGCTGATCAACTCGATCCGGCGGCATCACATCGCGCATCATAACACGGCGATCATGATGGAGCGGAATTTCAATCTGACCTATCCGGTGGCGGACTGGTTTTTTGGCACCTCGGATCTGGCGTGCGGGCTGCTGAAGCATGTGTTCAATGGGTATGATCAGTCGCATGTGCGGCGGGATCTGAAACGGGCGCGGCATTCGGCGGACAACGCGCGCGTCGGATCGGCCGCGGAATGAGCCAGCGGGCGCGCATTAAGCCGGGCCGGGCGAGCCTGATTGGCGGGATCGCGGTGGCGGTGGCGTCGGTGGCGCTTTGGGTGGCGGCGGTGGTGGAACTTGGGGTGGCCAGCGCGCCCGTGGTGATTGTTGGGGTGGTTTTGGCCGTGGGGATTGGGGGGTGGATACGGTTGGCGGATTTGTGAAGGTGGGGCGTTGCCCGCAAACCCCACCAGGAGGCAGCGCCTCCTCGCGGGGCCTGGGGCAGAGCCCCAT
>JAYVXQ010000266.1:0-4813 GCA_043785025.1 Acetobacteraceae bacterium | reverse complement strand
GCCACGCAATGCACGCGCAGTTGATGGGTGCGGCCGGTGTGCGGCTTCAACTCCAACCAGGCGAGTTTTTGCGCCGCGTGATCCAACGTGCGGTAACCGGTGATGGCGCGGGCCCCCGCCTCGTCGTCCCGATCGGCGGGGGCGGTGCGCTCCCCCATGCCGCCGCCGACGCGCTTCAAAGGCAGATCGATCTCGCCCTCGACCGGCAGCGGGCGGCCGGCGACGACAGCCCAGTACGTTTTATCCATGTCGCGGCCACGGAAGGCGGCGGCGAGTTTGGCGGCGGACCCAGGCGTGCGCGCGATCAGCAGCACGCCGGTGGTGTCGCGATCCAGCCGGTGCACCAGACGCGGCCGATCGCCGCCGGGGGGCCGCAACGATTCCAGCATGCCATCGACATGCCGCGTGATGCCGGGCCCGCCTTGCACGGCCAGGCCATAGGGCTTGTCGAGCACGAACAGATGCTCGTCCTCATACAGGATCATCGCCCGGATCTGCCGCTCGGTTTCCGGATTATGGGCCGGCGGCGGCTTGGCCGGCGCGGGGGACGGCATCGGCGGGACGCGCACATCCTGCCCTGGGCTCAGGCGGGCCGAGGCCTCGACACGCTTGCCGTCGACGCGGATCTGACCGGTGCGGCACAGTTTCTGGATCATGCTTTGCTGCAAGCCCGGAAAATGCCGCCGGAACCAGCGATCGAGTCTGATATCCGCCTCATCGTCGGAGACGGTCTGGATGGCGATGGTCATGTTTCTGTCCGATGCGATCGGTCGCAAGCACCCTTGCGTCCGGCCACGCGGCATAGCCGTCCAGACGCCCGCCGTCACCCCATGGCGAGGTTTTATACCAACGGCCCAAACTGATGACTCTTCCGGTATTATGTAGCACTCGCCACCAACCCAGATTGGCCCGGGACGGCGCGCGTAGCCACGTATGGGGCGGTAGCCCCATGAAGCACACACTGCCCGAAACGGTCTGGATTGACTCTCCCCGAGAGGTGTGGCGGAAGTCGTTGGTATGGGAGACCTTTACCAATTTTTGCAAGCGTTTGTTTCGCACTGGTGGCCGCTTGTGAGTGCGGGAAGCCTTCTTGGGATAGAAGAATTCGCAGAACGCTACTGGGGATGGCTTAGCGAGAAACTTAAAAAAATCCCGGATGGTCGCCGCAATAAACTGAAACTAACGGCGATGGTTATTGCGGCATTCTATTCAGGTTTTTTGGCGTGGAGCGATGAACACAATGCACGTATAGCGGCTGAGCATGCGGCAAGCGAACGATCTCGAAACCTTGGCCGCACATTGTCCTATGACAACCTAGGTATATCGATGGAACACAATGACCAAGGGACAATATTTCTGGGGTTATCGGGGAATATCAATAATCTTGGGCAAGAAGCTGTTATGTTAAAAATTAAAAATCTTAAAATGTATATTGGAGGGAAGGAAATTTTTAATGCTCCTCTTATAACAGAATCTTACATAGCCCCAAATCACGGGATTGTATTGAATAGCATGTCTTTCCGCCCACCAGTCGTTATCTTAGATAAAACGACAGAAATCACGCAAGAATGGCAAATTGATTATGATACCGCTTCCCCGTCAGGCGTGCGGCATTCATATCGAAAAGTTCAATTTCCCTTAACGTGGGTCGATGGCAAAGGCTCATCCGGGCGCGGCATAATCGTAGAAACACGTGAAGACTGATTACAGGTCTGCCAAAGTCATTCCCTCCAATTCCAAAACAAACAAAATCGACAATAGAAATGTTGCTGCAAACGTTCCGCGCGCTAGTTTTGACGCGATAGAATCCTCCGTCTCCTGCAACCCATGATCGTTCAGCCTCTGCGCTAGTTCCCTGTAGCCAATTCCCGCCCGTTTCAATTCAGCCTTGATGAAACGCGTTGCGCGGCTTGCCCACTCTTTTTCCTGATCTGTCATCGCCATTCTATTTCTCCGTCATAAATGACCATAAACCATTATATATGACGTATTTCTGTTGACAAGCCCGTTTATTCCGTCATATATGACGTATCAACGGCGGATACGACATGTCATCTCATTTTCTCCTTTCCTCCAAGGCCCGCACGCTCTCCCTGAGCGCCGTGTTCCGCATGACGGATGAGGAAGCCGAAATGACCTTCCGCCGTGTCCGTTGGTTCGATACGGACGGGTTCGCGGTCTGCCCGAAGTGCGGATGCCCCACGGTTTACGAATGCCGCCGCCCGTCTGGCGCGCTCCGGTTACGTTGCAAGGCTTGCCGGGGCGATTTCTCAATCACGTCCGGCACGATTTTCGCTCATCACAAAATGCCGCTCCGGCAGTATCTCGCGGCCATCGCCATCGTCGTGAACGAGGTTAAGGGCAAGTCCGCCCTGGCGCTGAGCCGCGATCTGGATTGCCAATACAAAACGGCCTTCGTCCTGGCGCATAAAATCCGCGAAGCGATGGCGTCGGAATTGAAAGGGATGCTCGTTGGCGGCGAAGGCAAGACCGTCGAAGTCGATGGTCTGTATGCGGGCGGATATATCAAACCCGCCAACCACAAAGAGAACCGCCGCGATCGGCGCCTTGCGAAAAATCAGAACGGCAAGCGCCAGGTGGTTGTGGTGGTTCGGGAACGCGGTGGCCGGACACTCCCCGCCGTGTTCAAGACGGAAGCCGCCGCCAGCGCGTGGATCAAGAGCCGGGTGCGCAAGGGCTCGGATGTGATGGCCGACGAAGCCGCGTCATGGAACGACCTTCATGGCCGGTTTGACCTGAGCCGGATCGATCACAGCAGGCTCTACAGCACCGGGACCGGCATCTATACGAATGGTGCCGAGTCCTTTTTCTCCCGCATCCGCCGCGCTGAGATGGGACATCACCATCACATCTCGGGACCGTATTTGGTCCGCTACAGCCAGGAAGCGGCGTGGCGCGAGGATCATCGCCGGTTGGATAACGGGCGGCAGGTCCAGCAAATCAGCGGACTGGCGATGGCGTGCAAGCCGTCTGTAGACTGGTCGGGGTATTGGCAGCGGGCGAAAGTCGCCTGATAGCCGAAGGGCGCCATAGTGGCGCCCAGTATTTCATGTTATCTATTGGATAACGAATTGGGCTGGCACCCATTCGTTGGAGAGTTTGGCCAACCTTGACCTTGCTGCTGCGAAAGCATGTAGCAGGAAATGGGATTGCTTGTCGATGGATTTTACAAAGCATCAATGTCATATCATTCAAATGGATGGGGAATCATCGGATTATTTGGGGGCATGGCACTAACCATGTTGGCACCTTATTTTGATGCTCACCCAACAGTCCGATATATCGCAGCTTTTGTAGGGGTTTGCGGAGTCATCGGAGGCATCGGGTGTTTGGTTTGGCCGCGCTTCGTCGCGCTATATTATGGTATATTAAAGCGCCAAATACCATTGAGTGACGCCCTTCGGAAAGCTTACACCGAATGCGAACGAACACCTTACGGCAGGTTTATCGCGAATAGGCATTCTGACCCGGATAAAAGGTTGCAGTTTCTATTTGATGCACTGACTTCCGCAAAAGGCGTTCGTCTTTTTGCAAAACATCCGCCGTCGACTGAAAGGCGACAGGTTGATTGCGACGAGGGTCTTTCATGGGTCCCTGGTACGAACGATATACGCGCTGTGTTTGCCGATCATTCGTATAATGACGCGATCATGAAGATGTCAGAATTACGCGCCGCCATCCGTGAATTGCGAAATATTAACCCGGGCTAAACGACCGACCACCACACATCCGGCGCCTCTATGATCCTCCGAACGAGGCCGCGCTTCTCCAGCCGGGCAAGCGCTGTGCGGACAAACATATGAGCCTGACGCCGGATCAAACTGTCGTTCACGTCCCAGCCCTTCGCCCGCATCACATATTCCGCGATTAAAGGTGCCGAGAGCGGGCGCCCCGCATCGCGCAACGCTTCCAACCAAAGGCGAGGGCGTTCCCCGAACCGAAACCAAATCCCCTTCACAGTCGGGCGGATCGGGGTCAGATGCTCGGGATCAGCGTCAGGATGGAAAAGGCCTAGCGTCTGGTCCAAGGCCACGAGAGCAAGGCGATGATTCGCTATGACCCGTTCCGCCGCCTCGATCTTGCCGGCCAGCCGGGCGCGTTTGTCCCGCAAGGCGGAAATGGCAAAGGTGTATCGCATGGCCCAAGGGTAGCGGCCCCGGCTTTTTGTGCCACATTGCTCTGGTAGCGACTGCTACATAATACCGGACTCTTCCATCATTTTGGGCCGTTGGTATGGCGCGCGGGGTTGGTGGGCGGCGGCGCGCGAAACCAACGAGGATACCGGCGGCCGTTGGCCCATCGCAGATGGGTCAACATTAAGGGCCGTCGATATCATTCCAACGGCGGCAACGCCGCGATCGACTCCCGCACCATCTTCGACTCCGGCGCGTCGGGCGGCAGGATTTGCGCCAGACGCCGCCAAAAATCACGCGCTTTGGTAAAATCCCGGCTTTGCGCCGAGGCCAGACCCAAATACCACAACGCGGCCGGGATACCCGGCGACGCCGCCTCAATCTCTTTCAATAACGCAACCGCCCGCGCGGGCACCTGATCCTCCGTCCGGACGTTGATCAGCAACGCCTCCGCCGCCGCGAGTTTCAGACTGGGCTCGCCATGTTTCAGCGCGGCGGCTTTCTCATAAGCATCCGCCGACGCCTCCCCGCGCCCCAAAACGCCATAGGATTTGCCCAATTGCGCCCATCCGTCGGCGTCGTTCGGATTGTCCTTCAGCCGTGCCGCGAGTTTGGCGACCATGCCCTCGATCATCGCCGCGCGCGCCTCGGGGTTATCC
>JAYVXQ010000265.1:0-4815 GCA_043785025.1 Acetobacteraceae bacterium | reverse complement strand
CCGGTCAGCGTTTGCGCGCCCACGACGCCCGTCGGCAACACCGTGCCACCGGTCGGATCGATCCCGAGTTTCAGCGACGCGAGATCGCTGATCCCATCGTTGTTGCTGTCGGCTTTCCTGGCGTTGGTGCCGATGATGAACTCGGCCAGATTCTCCAGCCCATCGCCATCCGTGTCCGGCGATTGCACCGGTCCCAGAACGATTTCCGGCAGCAGGAAGTTACCCGACGCCGCCGTCACGAAATCGGAATACCCAACCGTGTTGGTATCGACATGATACGCGTATTCGCGATACGGCGTGTTCGGCGCCAGCAGCACGCCCTGCGGACATAACGACCCGCCGGGTTGCAGATCGACCATCGAGCGCATGATCAGGCCCGTGGTCAAATTCTCCATCGCCACGTAGTACCGGCCGGTTTCATAGCTCGCGGGATCGCCCGGCGTCGTATAGGTTCCGATCCGCACCGCCGCGATCGCGTTCAGCGCCACGGCCGAGCCGCCACCCTGGATCTGCACCGACAACTGACCGTTGAGAACCTCGACCCGGTTCACGATCATCACGTGCTCGCCGGCTTGCGTCGTCACCACGCCACGCCGGATGCCCTGCTCGTAATAATACATGTTGGTGCGCGCCGCCGCGTTGTCACCCAACGTGATGAACACGTCATAGGTGCCGTTCGCGACGTCCACTTTGAACGTCGAGGCGTTGGACTGCACGAAATTCGATGACAATGTCTGGTTGAACGCGACCGGCGGTGACGCCGCGAGGCCCGCCGCGCTGTCGAACCCATAGCCCTGAGCCGCCGTGTAAAGCGTTGCCGGACTGATGTTGGTATAGCCCGCCAGCGGTCCCATGCTGGCGGCGCCAAAGGCGAACATCACGCTGGCCGGCAAGCCCGCCGCCGTGGTGAGCGCCGCGGGTTGCGCGGCCAGGATCAGCGGCCCGGACGGGCTGTTCGGCGTTCCCGTGGCCGTGGTGGCGCGATAGTCGAACTGGAACGTCGTGGCACCCGGTTTCGTGAAGGGATCCGCCTGGCTGAAATCGACCGCGTAGCCCATATCGGCCAACGCCGCCGCCGAGATCACGCTGATCGGCGAGATACCGTGCAGAAACACGCCCGGTCCGCTCTGATCCAGCAGCGCCGTTCCGGCCTCGTTACCCAGTACGATCTCACGCCAATTGACCGGCGAGGCGCCGGCGCGGTTATCCAGCGGCACCGCGGTCGCGTTTCCGCCCGTTATCTGATTGTAATAAAACACCGCCTGCGAGCCGGTGAACCCGGGATTGGTGGGCGTGCTGGTATCCACCAGGCCCTTGGCGGCGAACAGATCGCCAAAGCCCAGACCATGCAGAAACTCATGCTCCAGCGCGCTGATCAGCGCGTCGAGGTTTCCCGCCGCCAGCAATTTCGTCAGATCCGGCGTGTCGAACGTGACCTTCGCCAGCGCCGGCATGCCATCGGCGCGCACCGCCAGCAGTTGCGTGGTCGCGATCGCGCCGTTCGCCCCGTCCAGGGCGGCGGCGTCGACGTCGATGCGCAATCCGTTGACGACCATTCCGGTGTCGGTTGGGCCGGTGATCACGAAAGGTTGCACCGGCGTCCCGCCGATGATTTGCTCCAACCGCGTTTGCGCGACATAGATCGCGTAGTTCAACCGCGCCGTATTCGCCGCCGACAATCCCGCGGCACCGCCGACCAGCGTGACGTCGATCGGATAGGCCGGGTTGAACACTGGCAAGGCGCCAACCGGATCGGTCGCGGTCGCCGCGGCGGGCGGCGGCGCGGGCACCAGACCATTCGCCACCGGCAGACCCGCGACCGGGTTCTTACCCTGTTTGAGGGCGGAGAGATCGTCGATCCCATCGCCATTGCTGTCGCTGAGGATCCTGCTCGCGCCGATCGCGAATTTGATGTCGTCCGGCAATCCATCGCCGTTGCTGTCGGTCGCGGTGCTCGCCTTGAACACCAACTGGCTGGTCATGTCGGTCTTCTGGCCGGCGGGCGCGGTGATCCCGGATCGTTTCGCGATCAACCCGGTCAGCGGATCGAACACATACAGGTTGAACGCCTCCGACGGCGGCAGGAAGGCGGAGAACCTGCCTTGCGCGTCGCTGATCGCCCGGATCGTCGCGCCCTGGCCCAGGGCGGGGAATTCCACGGCGATGGCGTTGTTGCCCCATTTACCGACCGTGTTTTTGGTCGCGCCGACCCCGTCGACGCCCGCCGTGACGACCGGATGCGCGGGATCGTTTGACAGGATCTGGATGATCGCGTGTGCGAGCCCGGTGACCAACGGCTTGAAGGTCACGGACAGATTATAGGCTCCGCCTGGCGCGATCACGATCGGCGTCGCGGTCAGATCGCCGGACGCCCCGTTGATTTTGAACTGATCCGCCCCGCTCAACACGCCAAGCCCGGTAATGCGCAGGGGCGCGGATCCATAGTTGTGAAGGACGAGCGCGCTGGTGTCCGTCGCGGTTTTTCCCAGTTGCGCGCCGCCGAGATTATTATTCGCGTTATCGATCGACAGCGCCGGCCCGGCGACCGTGCCGCGGCCATCGAGGGCGAAGATCAGCGGCTTTGCGCTGGCCGAGGTGTAGAGGCTCAAAGTGCCCGTCGCCGGTCCCAACAGGGGATTGAACACGAGCGTGAACGCTTCGCTGGCACCGGGTGCGAGGTTGCGCTGAATTGCGCCCGACGGCACGACCGAGAACGCCGGACTGCCGGTGACCACGATGTTCTGAACCTGGACCGCGTTGGCGCCATAGCTCAGCAGATCCAAAGCACGGCTCGCCGGCGCGCCCAAGGTCACGGACCCGAAATTGATCGATCCGGTCACGATTGGCGCTTTGGTGGCGGTCGTTTCCAGCAGCACCGCCTGCGCGGGCAACGGCGGCAGATCGCCGCTGATGACGTCGCCTTGCGGGATGCCCACGCCGATGCCCGTCGTACCCTGAGCGATCGGAAAAGCGATGTCAGCGACGCCAAGATTGGCGCGATAGGTGGTGTAGTACGCCAGCGACGCGTCAACGAACGCCTGAGTCGATTGCTGATCGAGCGCCAGTTTCAGCGCGGGTCCCGAGATGTTGAACGACAAAGCCGGCGGATACGCGGTCCAGTTCGCCGCGTAGGCCATCAGATCAGACGGATCGGACGATCCGCCGGTGCCGCCGAACGCGTGCACAAGGCCCAACGTATGCGCGATTTCATGCGCGATCGTCTGCGCCTCACCAAACTCGAACGCCGCGACGGTCTGCGGCACAAGGCCGTTGGCGCCCCAGGATGGAAAGTAATTCAGCCCGCCGGTCGTGGTCCACATGCTTAAATAGCTGGAGACGTAGATATCGGCGAATTTCGCGCTGTTGCCTGATTGATCGGCGTTGATCGCCTGATTGAGTTCATAGTTGATGTCGTCTTGCGGCAAACTGCCGGCGGCGGCGGCGTCGACGACAGCGGCGATGGCTTTGGCGTCGTCGATTCCGGTGCGCGCATTGCCCAGTACGACCCCGACCCCGCCGCCGGCCAAGGCGCCGGTCTGATACGCCAAAGTCGTCGCGTTCGACGGCGTGTTATTGCCGATATCGATGATGGTGGTGTCGAAATACCCTTTCACCATCGTGAAAATCGTATCGGCGATCGACGCGGCACCGCTGGTCTGGATCGCCGTGCGCAAGGCCGGCAGCAAATTCGACGAGCTGACGGTCGCGAACGCCGCCGACGCCGGGGTGTTGTAGCCGTTCAACAGATCGATCAGACCCTGGCGGTTCACGTTGACGATTTGCTCGTGCGTGCCCGTTCCCGATAATTTGAGAGCAACGCCGGGCACGAGTTCCAACTGGTCCTGCGCGAGGCCGGGGAACGTCGGCGAGAACGTGATCGTGTTGCCTCCGGCGATGGAATATTCGATGCCGAACCCGATCGTTGGGCTGACCGTCAGGCCGCCGGCGATGTTCATCTCCAGCGTCTGAACCTGGTTGCTCGCGCCGTTATCCGTCGCGGCCACCGCGTCCGGGAATGGCAGTTCATCCTGCGCGACGGTGCCAAATCCCAACAGATTGGTGAAGAACCCCTGCGAGGCATAGACCGGGTTCAAATACCGGTAGATGTCGAACTCATGCACCACCGTTACCGGCGGCGTCGCCGGCGGCGGGCAATCGCCTTCGGGCGTGCCGCCGTCCGTTTTCGTGGTGACCTCAGTGATCGTTACCGCGCCGCCATAGATCGCGAAATGCTCCAGCAGTCCCTTGGCCTGCAAGTCAGAGTCCGAAATGCCCGACCAATCGAACGTCAGCGACGAATCACCGCCGTTCAGCGCCCAACTGCCGCCGGTGGTCGGAATATCGCCACCGCCGCTGAAACTCCCGCCGTTCTGTTCGAGCACGGTCTGCAACTCACCATCCACCGTGATCGTGATGGTTTTGACGTAGCCGGCGGACGGCGCGGTGATCTGGTACCCGTTCAGATCGGACGGTGCGGGCGTATCGCCGGTCAGCAGCCCCTGCACGTCCACGATCGGCGGGGGCATGTTGGCCGGATCCGGCACCGCGGGTGTATCCGGGCACGGCGGCGGTCCGCCATCGCCACCATCACCCGGCGGCGGGGGCGGCGGCGGCGGGGGAGGTGGTGGCGGGGGCGGTCCTCCTCCCCCTCCCCCACCACCCTTCGGCTTATCCTTCCCCCCACCTGGTCCCGGCGGGGTGATGCCGTGCCAGCCAGGCGTGGTGACACCCTGGCCGGGGTTGGAGGTCGCGGTTTTCCCGTCGGGCGAGACGGTGGCATAGCCGTCGAACACCAGTTTGCCCGTGGTGTGATCG
>JAYVXQ010000264.1:0-4820 GCA_043785025.1 Acetobacteraceae bacterium | reverse complement strand
GGCTCCCCGTCACCCCTCAAACCCATAATCCCGCCGCGCCGCCGCCGCCGAGACATAGCCCAACCTCACATCCCGCCGAATTGCTTCGACATCCCGGTCCGCCGCCGGACCCATGCCGCCACCGCCCGGCATCGATACGATCACCCGATCCCCGGCGGGCACGAGCTGCAACCCCTTTGCGCCCAACGCCGCACCCGACGCCAAAGCCACTGTCCCCGCCGCCCCTGGGCCCCCGCCGCTTCGCCCGCGCGCCGGAAATTTTACCCGTTCGAATGAGGCGAACAGACCGAAGGCCGCGTCCTCCCGCGAGCCGACCTCCATGATCTGGCCCAATCCGCCGCGCTGGCGTCCGCGGCCGCCGGAGTCCTCGCGCAATTCTTTCCGCCAGATCACCAACGGTGTGATCGCCTCGGTTGCTTCCACGGGAACGTTGCGGACGCCGGATGGAAACGGCGTCGCCGACAGCCCATCTTGCATGGGCCGCGCGCCGGCGCCGCCGGAATGAAAACTCATGGTCATGAAACGGGTGCCCGCCTGATCGCCGATCCCGGTCAGTCCATGGCCGGCGATCAGCTTCAGGCTCCAGAGATTCGATGTCCCCTCGGCCGGCACGCGGCCGGGAATTGCCTGATCCAAACAGCCGTAAACCACATCGGGCAATAAATGTCCCATGGTCGAGCGCGCGTAGACGGCCGCCGGATATTCCGCTGACAGAACGGTGCCCGAGGGCGCGGTCACCACCACCGCGGCGAGGCTGCCCGCGTTGTTCGGCACATGCGGTGCGACGATGCAATTCACCCCGAACGTCGTATAGGCCTCGGTGTAACAAATCGGGCAATTGATCGCGTAGGACGACATGCCCGAGGTGCCGGTGAAATCGACGTGGATCGTATCCTCGCCGATCGTCACGCGTCCCACGATATCGATCGGGGATTCATAGCCATCGACCCGCATTGACGATGTCCAGGATCCTTTCGGCAGTTTTTGAATCGCCTCGGTCATCGCGCGGCGGCTGCGGGTGATGATTTCCTCACCCAACCGATCGAGGTCTTGCAGGCGAAATTCCCGCATCATGCTCAGCAAACGGCGTCCGCCGATTTCGTTACAGGCGATCAACGCATAGACGTCGCCGATCACCTGCACGGGTTCGCGCACATTGGCGCGGATCATCGCGATCAGATCGTCATTCATCACGCCGCGGCGGACCAGGGCGAGCAGCGGAATGAACAGCCCTTCATGCCAGATTTGGCGGCCCTCCGGCGTTTGGCCGACGCCGCCCATGTCCACCAGATGCGCCGTGCAGGCGAACAGCGCCACGATCCGTCCATCGAGAAACGTGGGTGACACCACCACGAGATCGTAAAGATGCCCGGTCCCTTTCCACGGATCGTTGGTGATGTAGACATCGCCCTCGTTCATGTCCGCGACGGGAAACACGGCCAGAAAATGGCCCACGCTTTTCGCCATCGTATTGATATGGCCGGGCGTGCCGGTGACCGCTTGCGCCAGCATTCGCCCATGCAGGTCGAACACGCCGGCGGAAATATCTCCCGCTTCCCGCGAGGAGGTACTGAACGCCGTGCGCACCAGCGTTTGCGCCTGTTCCTCGACCACCGACAGCAATCGGTTCCACATGATTTGCACATCGATTTCCGAAATGATCATGCGCCCGCTCCCTCGATGATGATTTCGCCGTCGGCGCCGATCGCGGCGATCCAGCCGGAGGGCACGATCGTGGTGGTTCCGGCTTCCAGAAGGCAGGCGGGACCGGTGATGTGCGTCCCCACCGGTAAATCCCGCCGCGCGTAAAGTGAGGCCATGACCGCCGCGCCGGTTTCCGATTCGATAACGCGACGTTGTCCGGCCGGCGCGACGGCCGTGGTTTTCGCGGGAGTTGTTGTCCGCGACGGGGTTTCACGTGGCTGGGACAGAGCCAGGGTCCAGGTGACCGCCTCGACCTCGAGCCCAGGAATGAGGCGGCCGAAGAGGGAGGCGTAGGCGGAATCGAAGGCGTCGCGTAATGACGCGATGCCCATAGGCACCGCGATTTCGTGCCCCTGGCCGCGATAGCGCATGAACACCGTGCGAATCTCTTGCAATTCGCCAGCGGGCCAGCCCAATCGCACGACGGGTTCCGCCTCGGCCCGCATCTCGGTGAAAATTGTGTCGATCCTGGATTGATCGAGTAGGTCCAGGCGCGCGAGCAACGTACGCGCGACCTCATACGCGATCGGCGCATCCAGAAATCCGTGCGCGGAGCCGACGCCCGCGTCCGGCGGAATGACCACGCGCGAAATGCCCAGTTTGCGGGCGAGGCGTGCGGCGTGGAGGGGGGCGGCGCCGCCGAAGGCGATCAAGGTGCGGCCGATGGTATCCTTGCCATTTTCCACGGCGTGGACGCGCGCGGCGCTCGCCATCGTTTCGTCGACGATTTCCGCGATGCCCCGCGCCGCTTCGTCCGGTGTCATGTCCAGGGTTATTCCGCGTCCGATCGCCGCCGCCGACAACGTGGGATCGAGGCGGATCGATCCCCCCGCGAAATCATTTGGATCGATCCGGCCGAGGACGACGTCGGCATCGGTGACTGTCGCTTCCGTCCCGCCACGTGCGTAGCAGGCTGGACCTGGCTCGGATCCGGCGCTGTCGGGGCCGACGACGATGCGGCGGAGTGGATCGACCCGCGCGATCGAGCCGCCGCCGGCGCCGATTTCCACCATGTCGATCACGGGAATGCGCACGGGAATGCCGCTGCCTTTGGCGAAGCGATAGGCGCGCGCGACCTCAAAATGGCGGGATTGTTGCGGGGTGTAATCGTCAATGAGGGTGATTTTCGCCGTGGTCCCGCCCATATCGAACGACAAGGCGCGATCGTAGCCGCCGCGCGCCGCGATCCGCCGCGCCAGGATCACGCCGCCGGCGGGTCCACTTTCCACCAGCCGCACGGGGAATTTCCGCGCTGTCTCGATCGTGCAAATCCCGCCGGAGGACATCATTAGCAATAACGGACAATCCACGCCTAATTGTAATAATCCGGCGCGCATATCCTCCAGGTAACGCGCCATGAGGGGCAGCACATAGGCGTTGGCGACGGTGGTCGAGGTCCGTTCGTATTCGCGAATTTCCCGGCATGCCTCATGCGACATCGTGATCGACAGATCCGGTAGGGACGCCGCGATGATATCCCGCGCGCGGATTTCATGCGCCGGGTTGATGTAGGCATGGAGAAAACTGATGGCCAGGGCTTCGATCTTTTCGCCCCGCAGCCGCGCGATCACGGGTTGCAGGCCGGCTTCGTCCAGTGGCAGCAGGACCGAGCCATCGGCGGCCATGCGCTCCGCCACTTCCAGCCGCCAGTCGCGTGCGACCAGGGGCGCGGGACGTTCCATATACAGATCGTATTGTTCGAACCGATGCTCGTACGCCATTTCCAGGGAATCGCGGAAGCCGCGCGTTGTGAGCAGTGCCGTGCGGGCGCCTTTGCGCTCGATCAGGGCGTTGGTCGCCAGTGTGGTGCCGTGAATGACCAGATCGAGTTGGCTTGGCCGGATCCCCGCCTCCGCCAGGATCTGACCGGTGCCGGCGATCACCGCCGCGTCGGGATGATTGTGCGTGGTCAAGAGTTTTTTCGACAAGGTCCGATCCGGTAGCGACAGAACCAGATCGGTGAAAGTCCCGCCGATATCGACGGCCAGCCGCGTACGAGTGCTCATGCCTGAGCCTCCCACGCCGTCGCACGACCGGCAAGGCGGTTGGATTTGACAGGCGGTTGGATTTGACTGGGGCGGGCCAATCGTGCTGGCTTGCGCCGCGAAATCGGAGGATTCATATGCCCATAACCCGTAACGAAGCCAAACGCAAAATGCGCGACGGCGGCATGGCGCTTGGCTTTCAGGTCTATCATTTGCGCAGCATCGCCACGCCGTTGCTGGCCGCGGCGTCGGGCCACGAGTTCCTGTTCATCGACATGGAGCATGGCGCGTTTTCGGTGCAGGAAGCGACGCAAATCTGCATCGCCGCGTTGCCGACCGGTATCGCGCCGTTGGTGCGGGTGTGCACCGGCGCGCTGGATGAGGGCACCCGCCTGCTGGACAACGGCGCGATGGGCATCGTCGTGCCGCATGTCGACACGGCGGCGCAGGCGAAACAGATCGCCGACGCGTTCCATTATCCGCCGATGGGCACACGCAGTTGGGGCGGCCCGCCGGCGCTATACGGCTACCAGGTGTCCGACGTCGCGCTGGCGCAACGCGAGATCAATGACGAGATCCTCACCACCGTGATGATCGAAAGTCCCGAGGCGGTGCGCAACGCGCGTGAGATCGCCGCGGTTCCCGGCATCGATGTGTTGCTGTTCGGAAGTTTCGATTTAACAACTAAACTCGGCATTCCCGGTCAGATGGGCCATCAAAAATTAATCGACGCTTACCAGACCGTGGGCGATGCGTGCCGCGAGCACGGGAAAATCCTCGGCATGGGCGGCATCAACGACAACGCGGACGCGGCACGCTATGTCGGGATGGGTTGCCGGTTCGTGCTGACCGGGTCCGATCACAGCTATGTCATCGATGGCGCGGCGGCGAAAGCCAAATTCATGCGCGGTCTTTTGAACAGTTGACGGCTTCCTCGGCGAGGCTGTTATCCACGATCGCGGCGAAGGGAATGTCGCGGTCCAGCGCGCCGCCGGACCGCATCGCCGCCACCAGCCGGGCGATGCCCTCGGGCCGCGTGATTGGGTCGGGACCGTAAAGACCCAAAATGCGGTAACGATCGATCGCGGCGGCGAACATGTCGGTGGGCACATCGGGAAAAAACGCGGCGAG
>JAYVXQ010000263.1:0-14912 GCA_043785025.1 Acetobacteraceae bacterium | reverse complement strand
GGATAATGCTCTACGCCAACGCGCACGCCTGGCAGCGCTTCCGCCAATCGCGCGACGAGCGGACCGATTTCATCGTCCGCATGCGCTGGAACACTGGTGGACGCGGCGGGACAGGATTTCAGCCTTATCGATTGGCTCGGGAGCCTGCCTGGAGAAACGGCACACCACCAGATCGCGTCGTGGGCCCGATCCGACAAACACCAGCCGGCCATCAGGATATCCCCGGATCTCTCCGAAATCCGGGTATCCTTTTGGTTTTGCGCCCGCCGCCACACCAACCCTGGGCGCGTATACCCGGATTTCTCCGAAACCCAGGTATAAAACAAAAGCTTAGAGCGGTCTCCGTGAGCCAACGCGAACGGATACCGCTCTAAAACTCCGCCGCGTCCACCGCCGCCACATCCAACAGCCGCTCGATCACCTCAGGCTCCTGCGCGCCCGCGATCGCATGCCGCCCGCCGATCACGAAGCACGGCACGCCATTGATGCCCAGACGATGGGCGCGCAAATTATCCGCGTGCACGGCGTCGGTGTCCTCCTCCGAGGCCAAAAACGCCCGCACCGCTCCGCCCTCCATCCCGCACGCCGAGGCGACCGCGACCAGCACCGCGTGATCGCTGATGTCGTACCCCTCGGTGAAATGCACCGCGAACAACGCCGCCACCAGCGCATCGGCCTGACCCGAGCGTGCCGCGTACGCCACCAGCCGGTGCGCGTCGATCGAGGACGGGGTCCGCCGGATCCGCTCGAACGCGAAAGCCACACCCTCGCGCCGCCCCAACTCGGTGATCGAGGTATACAGCCGCCGCGCCCGTTCCTCGCCACCAAACTTGCGTACCACGTAATCCGGCCGCGCCATGCCGGATCGCGGCATATCGGGATTGAGCAGAAATGGCCGCCACGTCAGGTCGAACAGCAAATCGGGCCGCCTGCGAAACGTGCGCAACAGCCGGCGCACGCCCAGGTAACACCAGGGGCAAATAAGATCGTAGACGATCTCGATGGCGAGACGCGCTTTGGCTGGTGCGAGGACGTTCACGTGCCGATCCTGGCCCCGATCGTCCCGAATGTCACGCGTTCCCTCGTGCATTCCCTCGTGCATTCCCCCGTACGTTCCCCCGTACGTTCCATGGGGCGTTCACGGCTCGCGCGGCAGCAGTAAATGTTTTTTGCCGATCATGGTCTCGCGCGGATAGGCCGCCGCCAGCGCCGCGTTGACATCGCGCGAGAAGAATCCATTCTCCAGCGTATCGTTAATGACAACGAATGAAAACGCATGCGCCGCGATCATGTCGATGACCTTGCGCTCGTCGAACACGCCGGTCGCGGCCAGTTCGGTGATGATCAACGGCTCCCACGGAATGGGTTTTCCCGCTTGCATCAGCAGCACCATGTCATCGGAAAGCACCGGCTTCGGCGCATCCCGGATCATGCCGATCAGTGTCATGGTATCGCGGCGGAACGCCGGGCTGACCAGGCGGTTTTCGCCCGAGGCCGGCAGCACCGCGGTTTGCGCGATCAGCGCGGCCGTGATCGCCAGAAACCAGATCGGTTGACCGTTCGGGCGGCCAACCTGACGCGCGGTCTCGGCGATCAGCAGCCCGCTCAGGATCGCGCTTGCGCAGACCAGCGGGATGATATAATTCGCCGCCGCCCCGCTTTTCCCCAATCCGATCAGGCTGGCGATATTCACCAACGCGACGATCAGGATGATCAGGCCCCCCATCGGCAGCGCCTTCAGCCCGCCCATCAGCGCGCGCGATGCCAGGATCAGCAGCGCGATCAATGGGATCGCGACATAGGCCAAATGGAGGTTCTCGTCGCCGACCGCCGCGAGCCGGACGAACACATCGGATAAATTGAAACGATTGACGTTATACAGCACCAGGTGACGAAAGAACCCGCCGCCCGTGATCCAGGTCAATGCCAGGAACAAAGCGGCGCCGGTGCCTCCCGCGATAAGGCCCGCGCGCCAGATATCGCGCCGCCCATGGATCAGCGCCGCCAGGCCGATCGCCATTGCCCCCGCGATCGCGGTCTGTTTGGTGAACATCGCCGCGACGAACACCAACCCCACCGGCACCAGTGACCCGCCGTGCCGCAAGGCCCGCAAGCCCAGATATAAGCCAAGATATTCCAACGCGCTCGCCAGCAAATCGACCCGCGCGAGGCGCCCCCAGTATCGCATCGGATCCAGCGAGAAAACCAACAGCCCCGTCACCACCGCCGCGATCAACCGGGCTTGCCCAGAGATGTCGCGCCGCCCGTCCGAACGCGCCGCGGTTTCCCAGACGAATAATCCCGCGCACAGACTGACGCAGGCCAGCGCGAGGCTCGACAACACGCGTCCGGCCGCCAGCCACGACACGCCCGATGACGCAAGCGCGTCGACCGTCAGGTGATACAACGGCGGGTAATGAAACACCAAAAATGGATAATTTTGCACGTTTCCGTACATACGCGGCGTTAACATCAAGACCGCCTGCTGCCAGACGATGCCCTCGCCATAATCCAACTGGCCAGGAAAGCTTGCCGACAGCCACGCCAGCTCGGCGAATCGCGCGACATTCAACAGCAGCAGCGGACACAGAACAACCAAAGCCACCGCCGCCGCGCCCGCCAGTACCCGCGCTCGCGTCACGGTGACGCGTCCATATCCACCGGCCGCGTCACCGTCGCGCATCCGTGCCCACCGGCCGCGTCACCGTCGCGCATCCGTGCCCACCGGCCGCGTCACCGTCGCGCATCCATGTCCACCGGCCGCGTCACCGTCGCGGCCGGGCCGTGATCAGCATCTGCTTGCCCATCGGCTTAAACGGCGACGCCAAATACGCCTGGATCAGCACGGGCCACACCGGCAGCCGCGACTTGATCGTCAGCGGCAGGAATCGCGGGCGCGAATCCACCACCTCCCACCCCTGCGCGATCAACAGATCCGCGAGGCTGACATGCGAATAAACCGTGATATGCGTGTAATCATCGAAATACTCCCGGAACGCATAGCGCCAGTTCGGCTGCAGGATCGTCAACGTCCCGCGCGCGCTCAGCTTCGTCCGCAATCCCGCCAGCACCGTCACCAGATCGGCTTGCGAGATATGCTCGAACAAATTGCTCGCGAACGCGAAATCGACGCTCGCATCCTCCAGAAACCCCAACTCGGTGACCGGTCCCACGGTCGCTTCCACGCCCGCCGCCAAATACGCCGGGAAGCCAGACCACGCGTCCAACGCCAGCCGCCGCCGCGCCGTCACCGAGTTGATGAACTCCCCATACCCGCACCCCATATCCAGCACGCAATCATCGGGTGCGATCACGCGGCTGAAATGAAACCGCCACAGCGCATTCCACGTCTGGGCCCGGCGGACGTCATGCGTCAGCCGCGAATCGTGATAGCCTCCGGTCATTCCCCCAAATACCGCCAGCCGAAAATAATGCCGATCATCATCCGCCCGCCAACCCGCAAAGCCCGCATATTATCCACGTTGCCGCCTTTGCTGACGCCGATGCGTTGATGAAAGGTGATCGGACATTCGATCATCGTCAAACCATTCTCCAATGCCCGATCCATGAAATACGCGTTGAACTCCAGATTGACGGTCGGACTGAGTTTCGGCAACAGCGCCGTCAACGCGCCCCGCCGCGCGAGCTTATAAGTCGTTCCGACATCCGTCAGGGTGCAACGGCCCAACCGCCGCGCTTCCAGCAGCTTCGCCACGAACCAATTGCCATAATACATGATGGTGCTGAGCTGGGTTTGATATTGCCGCAGCGGCTCGACCGTGCGGGTGCCGTTGACGATGTCGGCATGCGGTGCATAAGCCAGCAATTTATCCAGATCGAACGCGCGGAACGTCATATCGCCTTCGCACAGGACAATCAGTTCCGAATCGTCATAACGCAACGCCTCGGTCCAGCACCGGTGAACGCACTGACCATAGCCGGGTTTCAGCTCGTTGAAGGTGATGGCACCCGCCGCCTCGGCCGCTTGCATCGTCCCGTCGACGCTGTTGTTGCTCACCACGATCACCCGCCGCACCATCGGATGCGCCAGAAAATCCCGCACCGCCGGCCCGATACTCTCCTCATCGTTATAAGCGGTCAGCGCCACCGTGACCCGCGGATCGGCGACCGGCGCGAACCGGACCACCCGTCCTTCGCGCCGCGTGCCCAACAACAGGAACAGATCGATCAGGATGAACGCGATCCCCAACATCACCGGCATCCCGCTATACCACACGATGATCTCGTTCGTGCGCAGCAAAAAATCGTTCAGCCCGAGCACATAGCGCGGGATCACCAGCAATACGCCCAGAAGGTAACTGGTCATGCCGAACGCCAGCGCCAGGATGCCATACAGCAGAAACGGAACCTGGCGCAGCCCGCCCACGATCCCGGAGGGGAGCAGTCCCGATCCAGACATATCGGAACCGTCTCGTTGCGGATCCGGGAGCATCGGCTCCGGCGGCGCCTGATGCAATGATGGAGCCGTCCGGGAAGGCGCATCCCCTGACAATGGACGCAATGAAGCGGTCTGGCCGCTGACATTCGTAACAGTTTCGGTGTCCGGCGATGAAAATTTGGTCACGGATCGTTTTCTAGATGGTCTCGCGGGAACGTTCAAGGTCCGGCCAACCATCCCTCAGGGCGATCGGGGGAGCGGGCCGGAGCCGGACTTCAAACTGAGACACTCCCCCGCGCGACCCTTCCTTGACACCCGCCCGCCTCGCCGCTACGCCGCCGCCCCACGGTTCATGCCCCCAGGGGTCATGCCCCCACGAGCCACCGCGGGAATACCCGCTCGGAGCCCTCATTCCATGCCGGTTCACGCCTTCATCTTCCCAGGCCAGGGCAGTCAGGCCGTCGGCATGGGCCGCGACCTCGCCGCCGCCTTCTCCGCCGCCCGCGAGGTCTTTCAGGAAGTCGACGAAGTCCTCAAACAGAAGCTGTCCAAGCTGATGTTCGAAGGGCCCGGCGAGGAACTGATCCTGACCGAGAACACTCAACCCGCTTTGATGGCGCATTCCATCGCGGTCCTGCGCGTGCTCGAATCCGAGGGCAAGCGGAATATCAAAACCCGCGCCATCGTCACCGCCGGCCACTCTTTGGGTGAATATACCGCCCTCTGCGCCGCCGGGGCTTTCTCCGTCGCCGACACCGCGCGCCTGCTGAAACTGCGCGGCCAGACCATGCAGAAAGCCGTGCCGGCGGGGGAGGGCGCGATGGCCGCCCTTCTGGGCGCCGACATGGACCAGGCCGAGGCGATCTGCGCCGAAGCCATCCTGGCCCCCGACGGCACCAAACAAATCGTCGAGCCCGCGAACGACAACGGTGGTGGCCAGATCGTCATCTCCGGCCATCGCGCCGCGGTCGAACGCGCGATCGAAATCTCGAAAACCAAGGGCATCCGGCGGGCGATGCTGCTGCCGGTCTCCGCCCCCTTCCATTGCGCCCTGATGGCCCCCGCCGCCGACGCCATGGCCGAAGCCTTCGAACAGACCCCGCCGCGCGCCCCCTTCATGCCGATCGTCGCCAATGTCTCGGCCGCCAAGGAAACCGATCCCGCCCGCATCGCCGATCTGCTGGTCCGGCAGGTCACCGCCACCGTGCGCTGGCGCGAATGCGTCGGTGCCATGGTCGAACTCGGCACCACCAATTTCGTCGAACTTGGCTCCGGCAAGGTCCTGTCCGGCCTCCTGAAACGCATCGCCCCGGATTGCACCGCCGCCTCAGCCTCGACCCCCGCCGAGATCGAAGCCCTCATGAAACTGCTGTGACCATGTTCCGTCTCGATGGCAAAACCGCGCTCGTCACCGGCGCCTCGGGCGGCATCGGCGAAGCGATTGCCCGCGCGCTGCACGCCCAAGGTGCGAAAGTCGTGCTCAGCGGCACGCGGACCGAGCGGCTGGAAGCCCTCGCCGCCGACCTCGCTGAGAATGCATATGTATGCGCAGCGGACCTGCGCGACGCGGCCGAACCGGCGGCATTGATCGAGGCGGCGGAAAAAGCCGCCGGTCCGCTGCATATTCTGGTGAACAACGCGGGGATGACCCGCGACATGCTGGCTTTGCGCATGTCGGACCAGGATTGGCAGATGGTGCTGGATATCGACCTGTCCGCGCCGTTCCGGCTGTCGCGCGCCGCGCTGCGGGGCATGCTGCGCCGCCGCGCCGGCCGGATCATCAACATCTCGTCCATCGTCGGCATGACCGGCAACGCGGGCCAGGCGAACTACGCCGCCGCCAAGGCCGGCCTGATCGCGATGGGCAAATCCCTGGCCCAGGAAGTCGCCTCCCGCGGGATAACGGTGAACACCGTGGCGCCGGGCTTCGTTGTCACCACCATGACCGATTCCCTGCCCGACGCGCAAAAAACCAAACTCAGCGGCCAGATCCCGCTTGGCCGCCTCGGTCAGCCCGAGGACATCGCCGGCGCGGTCGTCTACCTCGCCTCCGACGCCGCCGCCTGGGTTACCGGATCGACGCTGCACGTCAACGGCGGGATGGCGATGTTGTAAGACCCATGTTTTAAGACCGAATGTTGTAAGACCGAATGTTGTAAGACCGGCGTCACCGTCCCACCTCAATCCCCATCATCAAATCTTAACGCCCGAAGGCTTCCGACGTCATTCCGGAATTTGACCATCCCCGGAACCATGCTAAGCGCACCCGTGAACACGCGACTCGACCCGTGACGTCCGCGATCGGCACGGCCATGGTCCTCAACCAACGATCCACCATCAGCCCCAGCAGGGAGAATAAAATCAGATGAGCGAAGTCGCCGACAGGATCAAACAGATCGTGGTGGAGCATTTGGGTGTCGACGAAGCCAAAGTCACCCCGGAGGCGTCGTTCATCGACGATCTCGGCGCCGACAGCCTCGACACGGTCGAACTGGTGATGGCGTTCGAGGAAGCCTTCAGCGTCGAAATCCCCGAGGACGCCGCCGAAAAGATCGCGACCGTGAAGGACGCCATCGATTATATCGAAAAGCAGAACAAGTAGCCCAACCCAGGATCCGGAAACAAAGGGGAGCCGGCCATGCGTCGTGTCGTCATCACCGGCATGGGAATCGTCTGCCCATTGGGCCTTGGCGTCGAGCACGTTTGGCGCCGCCTGCTGAACGCCGAATCCGGCATCGGCCCGATCCAGTCGTTTGACCCCAAGGATATCGCCTGCAAGGTCGCGGGTCAGGTGCCCGCCGGGGTCAAGGCCGACGGACGCTTCGATATCGGCGAGTGGATCCCGATCAAAGACCAGAAGAAAATGGACCGCTTCGTCCATATGGCCATGATCGCCGGCACCGAAGCCGTCGAGGATTCCGGCTGGTCGCCCCAGACCGAGGAAGATCGGTGCGCCACCGGCGTCATGATCGGCTCGGGCATCGGCGGGCTGCAAACGATCTATGAGGCCTCCGTCCAGGTCTACACCGGCAAGTCCAAACGTCTGTCGCCCTTTTTCATCCCCTCGGCGCTGATCAACCTCGCCTCCGGTCATCTGTCGATCAAGTACGGCTTCAAGGGACCGAACCACTCGGTCGTGACCGCCTGCGCCACCGGCGTGCACGCCATCGGCGACGCCGCGCGCCTGATCATGTGGGGCGACGCTGACGTCATGCTGGCGGGCGGGGCCGAGGCCACCGTCTGCGAACTCGGTGTCGCCGGTTTCGCCGCCGCCCGCGCTTTGTCCACCGGCTTTAACGACAACCCCACCGCCGCCTCGCGCCCCTGGGACAAGGATCGCGACGGCTTCGTGATGGGGGAGGGGGCCGGCGCCGTCGTCCTCGAGGAATACGAACACGCCCTCAAACGCGGTGCGAAAATCTATGGGGAAATCGCCGGCTACGGCATGTCCGGCGACGCCTTTCACATCACGGCACCGGCCGAGGGTCATGAAGGCGCCTTCCGCGCCATGAAGGCCGCGATGAAGAACGGCGGCATCCGGCCCGAGGACATCCAATACGTCAACGCCCATGGCACCTCCACGCCGCTCGGTGACGACCTGGAGCTAGAGGCGGTCGAACGCATGTTCGGCGGCTTCGCCAAAGGCCTCGCGATGTCCTCGACCAAATCCGCCACCGGCCACCTTCTGGGCGCGGCCGGCGCGATCGAGGCGATTTTCTCCCTCCTCGCCATCCGCGACAACGTCGCCCCGCCGACGCTCAATCTGGATGAGCCAAGCCGCGCCAGCGTCATCGACCGCGTCGCCAAACAGGCGCAGCCCCGTCCGATCAAGGTCGCCCTCTCCAACAGTTTCGGTTTCGGTGGAACCAACGCCTCAATCATCTTTCGCGCCGCCTCCTGAGGCAGCCCAGACCGACGCCGAACACCAGGACGACGGCCACTCGTTCCTGGGCGGTCTGCTGCGCGGATTACTTTGGACGCTGCTGTGGTTCGCCATCCTCGGCGGCGCGGCGGCCGTCACCGGCGCCTGGCTGCACGCGCAATGGGACAAGCCCGGCCCGTTACCGCAGGCCAAAGCCGTCGTCGTTCCCCGCGGCGGCACCGGCGTGGCCGCCGCCTCGCTGAAAGCCGACGGCGTCATCGAAAACACCATGGCGTTTGAGGCCCTGACCTGGCTCACGTTCTTCGACGGGAGCATCCGCGCCGCCGAGTTCGCCATGCCGCCCAAGGCCTCCATCAGTCAGGTCCTGGAGATCCTGCGCACCGCCAAGCCGGTCGAGCACCGCATCACCATCCCCGAGGGCCTGACCGCCCGCCAGATCTCCGTTGTGCTGCAAGGCGCGGATGCAGCCGCCGGTACCCCCGCTTTGCCGATCGAGGGGGCGATCCTGCCGCAAACTTACGCCTATGACCGCGGCATGACCCGTGACGCGATCCTCAATCGCGCCCGCATCGCCATGGACAAGGAACTCGCCATCGCATGGGCGGGCCGCGCGCCCAACCTGCCGCTGGCCTCGCCGCGCGACATGCTGATCCTGGCGAGCATCGTCGAGCGTGAAACCGCCAAGGCCGAGGAACGCCCGCATGTCGCCGCCGTCTATCTGAACCGGCTGCGCATCGGCATGAGATTGCAGGCCGATCCAACGGTCGCTTATGGCGCCAGCGGGGGCACCGGCGTGCTGGATCACAAGCTGAACCGCGCCGATCTGGAGAGCGACGACCCTTATAATACCTATAAGCTCGCGGGCCTGCCGCCGGGTCCGATTTGCTCCCCCGGCGTCGCCAGTCTGCGCGCCGTCAGCCGTCCGGCCGCCAGCGATGATTTGTTTTTCGTCGCCGACGGCTCCGGCGGCCATGCCTTCGCCCGCACGCAAGAGGGGCATCTTCGTAACGTCGCCCGCTGGCGTGGCGTGCAAAACAGCGGCGCCCGTCCCCCGCAATAATCTCGTTCCAAAGCCGTCCGCCGTCCGGCCGCCATCAGGCCGCCATCAGGCCGCCATCAGGCCGACGGTCGCCGTGGGCCATCCGTTCCCGCGCGCCCGCACGCGCCGGGTCCGCCGCCGCTCAGGCGCGCCCGCCGCGCTTCGGTCCACGCCGCGGACCGGGTGCGACAAGACGGGGCATCGGCCAGAACGCGATCGCCTCAGGTTCACGGCAAAATCATACCAACGCGCTGAAACATTGATCCACGGTTTTGTCGTCTCAACGTCATGGCCGGTCTACGTCATGGTTGGGCTCGTCCCGACCACTGGTAGCGGGCTTCCGTCACGACCGGTGGCTGGGGATGACAATGCGCGGCGAGAGTCAATGTTCAGGCGCGTTGGTATTGATCGGCCTGATCCGGTCCCGCTTAAAATGATGCCTTTCAGTAATATTCGGTCAGCCCGTCCTGGCCGGCGTGCACGAAGCCGCCGCGATCCGGTCATCGCGCGGCCGGCGCGGGTTCACGCGGGCACCTGGCATCCGCGCCTCGGGTAAAAAATACCTCGGCCGGAGCAACGAAAAACAATGGCGCCGCGATCAGTTGGTCTTCATATTATATTCATCAGACGCCAACATATCGCGCCATTCGTTAAGATATGATTAACAAAATAAATTAACCCGTGCCCGCCGTCGCGGCGATCCTGACGGCCAGATCGTGAAATTCTTCGGTCATCGGAATAAATCCAGAACAGTTAACAATTCATCAACCATAAACCCGATATGTATTCGAAATAATACGTGTTTTTGTGTTGAATTGAGCGGACGTTCCATGGCTCCATGATGGCACACACCGCCAGACATCGTTGTCATTTCCGGAAAAGCACCCAATGACCATCATTGTTAATAACGGCACGACGCGTTCAATCACGACAATCCCGACACTGACCACCGACGGAACGATCATGCCCACGGGCATTCTGGATAACGCGGGGCCCATCGGCGGCGCGTTCACTTTGGTCAACACCGGCACCGTCAACGCGGATGTGTCCGGCGGACAAATCAGTATCAATACCGCGGCCCTCAATAACACCGGCACCTTGCTCGCCTCAACCGGAACGATCACCGTCGCGTCAACCGTCGCGGTCGCGGGTTACAATTCCGGCACGGGCGCGTTCGGCACCGGCAACCTGGTCGCCTCCGGCACCGGATCAATTAATTTCGATCCCGGTCCGATCATCACAGACAACGCCTCCATCACCCTGAACGGCACCGCCTCCGTCATCAACACTGGCGGCAGCGGGATCGAGGGGTGGCTCGCCACCATCGGCAACACCGGCACCCTGAACCTTCTCGGCTCACGCTCCTTCAACGCCGGCGGTTCGCTCGCGGTCAACGGCATCCTGAACCAGGCGGGTGGCACGCTGTCGGCCGTCAACGGCGTCACCATTGGCGCGACCGGCCTGTTCAAGGGCTTCGGCGCCATCGACCCCAACATCCCCGTCACCGTCGACGGCACGATCGAGGCTTCGGGCGGCAACCTCACGCTTGGCGCGAATTCCCAGTTCAGCGGCACCGGTACCTTCAGGATCGATGCCGGCGCGTCGCTGTCACTGCGGAATATTCAAGGCGTCTACGGCGAAACGATCATCAACAACGGCACGCTGAACGCCGCGTCGCCGGGGATCTCCGGCTTCGCCACCACCCTCACCGTCGGCGGACTGTCGAACCCCAACTACAGCGGCACCGGCAAGCTGCGCATCGTCGGCGGCCCTGACAACACCAGCGTCGAAACCCTGGACCTGGAGGGTTCGGTCACCGCCAACGTCGCCTTCGACAGCGCTTTCGGCGCGCTGTTCATTGGCAACCCCAGCGGCTTCACCGGCAAAATCGCGCATTTCGCCAATAGTGACACCATCATCCTGTCGGGCATCAGCAAGGCAACCCAGGCCACGCTGACGAACGGCGTGCTGTCGGTGAAGAACGCCTCCAACACCATTCTGCAATCCCTCACGCTCGACACCGGCACGGTGAATTATTTCGGCGCCACCCCCGCCACTTTCTCGGTGACCGAAAACCAGGCCCAAACCCGCGCGACCATCACCGTCGCCAACGCGCTGCAGGCCGCCTGTTACGCCGCCGGCACCCGCATCCGCACGGAAACGGGGGAGGTCGCGGTCGAAACAATCAAACCCGGTGACGTCGTCGCCGCCCATTTCTCTGGGCTTGCGCCGGTGATCTGGGCCGGCCATCGCCACGTCGATTGTCGCCGTCACCCCGAGCCTGAGAAAGTCTGGCCCGTCCGCGTCGCGGCCCATGCGTTCGGACCCAGATTGCCCGCGCGCGATTTGTTCCTCTCCCCCGATCACGCGATCTTCGTCGACGACGTGCTCATCCCGATCAAGCAACTGATCAACGGCGTCACGATCAAACAGGTCCAAACCAACAGCGTCGTCTATTATCATGTCGAGCTGGCTCAGCATGACGTGCTGCTGGCCGAGAATCTGCCCGCCGAATCCTACCTCGAAAATGGCGACCGTTCGGCCTTCGACAATGGCGGCGGTGTCACCGCCCTGCATCCGGATTTCGCCACCAACCGGTGGGAAGCCCTGGGCTGCGCGCCCATGGTGCTGGTTGGCGCGGCGCTGCAGGCGGTGAAAACCCGTCTCGACCGGCGCGCCGGCGACGTCAAAAGCACCGGACGCCAACCCAGCCCCCGCGCCCGCCGCCGCGCCGCCTGACGCCCGACCCGACACCCAGACGAAACCCGTGCCAGCCGCGCGAAAGCCCGGCTGGCACAGTCGTGTCACCCCGCGAGACGGCCGCCCGCCGCGGCCCTGAAACCAAGTTGTAAGCTTCCCTGTGATTTAGTCTCAGTATGGAAAGCAATTAGGCGGCGGCGATCATGAAAAAACAATTGAAAGTATTAAAAAAATTCATCCGGGACCGCCGCGCGTTGACCGCGCTGGAATACGGCCTGATCGGAAGCGTCATCTTCGGCATCATCTTCGCCGGCTTCACCAACATGGCCACGGCCCTGTCGCGCACCTTCACCAACGTCGGCGTATCGCTCTGACGCGGCGGCCCAAACCGCCAGAACGCGGCGCAAAAAATCCGCGCCGCGAAACAACAATCAAAATCGATTGGAGACTCCGTCATGGCGTCCAAAAGACGTGAAATCCGCCGCGTCCAGGCGGCGAGCCGGCGCATGACGGGCATGGAGGTCTCGGTCGCGGCCTGCGTGCTGATCGGACTGCTGTTCGTCAGCTTCCGCGTCATCGGCGCCCCGCTGGTCTCGCCACCATCCCAACAACCGGCACCGATCGCGATCAGCGGCGGCTAAACCGCTTTCCGAGGGGAGCGCGCCAATGGGATCGGGCTGTTATCACCGGCCGCCGTAACGGCCGCCCTTGCTCATCTCCCCGGAACCGGCCACATCCCTCCCAGCCCTGTCATGGGCGAGACGGAGATCCGGTCCATGCCCCTTGTCGGACGGCGGCCTTTGCTGACAGCCGCGCTGGCCCTCGCGAGCCCGCGAATCGCGCGCGCCGCGCCGCCCAGTTTGACGTTCGCGGGTCATGCGGGGTTGTTCCAGGATCTGTACGATAGCGCCGTACTGGCCCCGTTCGAACAAACTCACCCCGAAGCCCATGTCTTCTATTACGCGATGCCCTCCCCAACCCAGGCGCTCGCGACGCTCCGCCGTCAGCGCCAGCAACCCCAGATCGACGTGGTGCTGCTCGACCTCGCCAGCGCCCGCGCGGCGACGCAGGAGGGCCTGCTGGAGCCCTTGACCCCGTCCGCCTTCCCGGACCTTACCCCAACCGCGTTCTTCCCCGGAATCGCCGGCCCGGCGCTGTTCTCTGAGCCGCTGGTGCTGCTCTACGACCCCGCCATCGGCCGGCCGCCCACCTCCTGGCTGGCCCTGTGGAACACGCCGGCGGAGCGGCAGATCGCGATCCCCGCCCCGCCCGATCCGGCCGGCATCGCCTTCACCCTCACCGCCGGCCGCCTGTTCGGCAACGGCAACGACACCGTCGCCGTCGAGGGCGGGATCAACGCCATCGCCGGCCTCGGCCGCCGCGTCATCAGCTGGGATCCGAGGCCGGACGTCTATAACCTGATCGCCGATCGCGGCGCCCGGTTGGGCATCGGCTGGAACATGGCCGCGCAGGTGATGGCCGATCGCCGGCCCGGACGCCTCGCCGCCGTCTTCCCGACCGAGGGCACCTTGTCCCGCGTCACCACCGTCAACCTGGTCAAAGGCGCCCGCCGCCCCGACGCCGCGCGCCAGCTGATCGCCCACATGATGAGCCCGCAAGCCCAAAAAGCGATGGTGGAGCGGCTTTATCTCGGCCCGATGAACACCCGCGCCCGCTATGCCGCCGCCGCGCTGACCCGCACCGCCAGCACCAAGGACCGCGCCGACAACGCTCTCGCGGTGGATTGGCTCGCCGCCGAGCAAATGCACGATTTCATCCAAACCCGCTGGCGCGCGCTGGTGCCCGCCGCGGGATGACATCAGGGTTTCGGCGGCATGGCGCGCGGATCGAACCGCTCGACGCGCCACAGCGCCGCCACATGCTCGGGCGTGCTGAACAGCAGGTTCAAGAACCCCACCGAGTCGATCCGGGTCCCCGGCGGCACCAGTTTCGGCAGCGATCCATCCCAGTAAAGCAGAAACGTGTCATACCCGTGCGCGGCCATGAACGCCCGCAACCCGGCCTGTGAGGAGCCCATTTGCTCCAACCCGAAATCATGCAACTCGGCGATGATGTAGGGCGTTTCGCGCGCCGTGAGCAGCGCCCCGGCACCCCGCAAAACCAAATGCTCGGCGCCTTCGGTGTCGATCTTCACCACGCGCGGCGCACCCAGACGCAACGCATCCAGCGTGGCGTCGACCGTGGTGGTCATGGTCGGAAACGATTCGGGGGCGGCGCGGGTTTTCACATTGCCGCCCAACGCGCCAGGGTCCCACAGCGCATGCCCGCCCATGTTGTCGCTGTTCAGATGAAACGTCACCGGACCGATACCGTCGGCCGCGGGCTGCTCAATCACGATCACGTTCGATAGCGCGTTGCGTTGGAGATTGGCCGCGAGGCGCGCCCTGTTGGCCGCCACCGGCTCGAACGCCACGACATGCCCCTCCGGTCCCACCAGATGCGCCGCCAGCACGCTGAACACGCCCACGTTGGCGCCGATATCCAGCACGATATCTCCGGTCCGCAGCGCGCGCGTGAAGATCGCCGCGATGTCCGGCTCATACAGCATATTACCGGCGAAGAACGACAGCACCGTCGCCTCGTTCGGCAACGCCGGATCGAGGTCGAGGCGCATGACATGGTCGCCGAGCGGGGTTTTCAGGGTGATGGCGATGACGGGCATGGAGCTTCCCCTTAACGGCCCACTCCGCCCGCCGTCAAACCCATCCCGCTATTTCTCGGCCTTCAGCCAATCCCCCGCCGCCGCATCGGCCCCGGACAGCAAAGGCGCCATCGGATCCTTCATCCAGGCGATGACGTCGTTGATCACCGTCACCCGGCCCAGATCCCGCATCGCCAGATGATAATGGCCGGGGTAATACGCGAGCCGC
>JAYVXQ010000262.1:0-14955 GCA_043785025.1 Acetobacteraceae bacterium | reverse complement strand
TCCCGCCATCGACGAAGGTCGCGCCGGTTTGCTCCACGACATGAGCGATGCGCCTGACCGTGTCTGGGGCCACGGCGTTGCAATCGACGTAAACCGGCTTTTTCGCCGATGCGCGCAATGCGGGCGCGAGTTGTTCGGCGAGGCCCAGGGCGCTGCCGGGCGGCAGGATGGAGAGAATGAAATCAGCGCCCGCGATATCGGCGGCGGACACGCCGGTCATGTCGGCGGCTTTGGCCCGCGCGAGCGTGCCGGGGCCGCGGCCGTCCAGCACGGTGCGGACCTCGATCCCTTTCGCGGTCAGGCAATGCGCGACGGCGCTGCCCATCATGCCGGGCGCGATCACGGCGACAATTGGTTGCATGGTCCGCTCCTGTTTCGGTTCGATGGGTTACTTCTGCCGCCAGGGCAGTCCGTCGGCTTTCCAGCCCGCCGCGACGCCGCGATGGCCCGCGCTGTCGGGCGGCCCCTCGAACCCATCGGCGATATTGTAAACATTGGGGAAACCCGCCGCGCGCGCCGCGTCGGCCGCCGCCAGGCTGCGGACCCCGCTGCGGCAGAGGAAGTAGATATGATGATCGGCGGTGAAGCCGGCCTTGCCCAACTGTTCCTCGAACGAGGCGTTGCGCGTCATCGCCGGATAGACCTGCCACGGCAGCAGCACCGCCTGCTTGCCCGCTGACGCCAAATCCGGAATCCCAACGAAATTCCATTCGGCGTCCGTTCTGACATCGACGAGTTGCGCCTGAGGATCGGTCTTCAGGGCTTCCCAGGTCTTTCGGGGTGAGACATTGTCGACCATGGACGCGCGCTCCCGCACATGAGGTTTCGATGACCGAGTTGTATCACGGCTCCGCCTGGCAGGAAGACCTGACCGCCGCGATCGGGAATACGCCGCTGATCCGGCTGCGCCGCGCGTCGGAGGCGACGGGATGCACGATCCTGGCGAAAGCCGAGTTCATGAATCCCGGCGGATCGGTGAAGGATCGCGCAGGCCTGTTCATCATCGCGGACGCGGAACGGCGTGGCGTGTTGCAACCTGGCGGAACGATCGTCGAGGGCACCGCGGGCAACACCGGCATCGGTCTGACGCTGGTCGGCAACGCCCGCGGCTATCGTTGCGTGATCGTGATGCCGGAAACGCAGAGCCAGGAAAAGATCGATTGCCTGCGCATGATCGGCGCCGACCTGCGCCTGGTGCCCGCGAAGCCGTACAAGGATCCCGGCAATTACGTGCATGTGTCCCGCCGCCTCGCCGAGGAAACCGGTGCCGTCTGGGCTAACCAGTTCGACAACCTGGCCAATCGTGATGGCCATCATCAAACCACCGGCCCCGAGATCTGGCGCCAGACCGGCGGCCAGATCGACGCGTTCACCTGCGCGTGCGGCACCGGCGGCACGCTGGCGGGGATCGCCATGGCGCTGAAGGAACGCAAGCCCGCCGTGCGGATCGTGCTCGCCGACCCCGAGGGCAGCGCCCTGCATGGCTGGGTTAAAAACAACGACCTGACGGTCACGGGATCGTCGATCACCGAGGGGATCGGTCAGGGCCGCGTGCCCGCCAACCTGGAGGGCGCGCCGATCGATGACGCCGAGCGGATCCCGGACGCCGAGGCGTTAGAACAGATCTACGATGTCCTGATCCATGAGGGGCTGTCGGTCGGCACATCCTCGGGGATCAATATCGCGGCGGCGATCCGGGTGGCGAAGGCTATGGGGCCGGGCCACACGATCGTGACGATCCTGTGCGACGGTGGCGCGCGCTATGCCTCCAAGCTGTTCAATGTCGCGTTCTTGCGGGACAAGGGTCTGCCGGTCCCCGCCTGGCTGGCCACCTGACGGCGCGCCCTGTTTCCAGGGACTGAAACCCGGTACTCTGTCGATCCACCCATGCGGGAGCCAGTGTGCCGGTCGATCCCATAACCATTCTGCCCGCCGTCATCGACGCGGTGCTCGCCGCCGGCGATCTGGTCGCCGCCGAGTTCGCCCGCCTGGATGGCCCGCGCTTCAGCGATCACGTCACCGCGCCGCTGGACACCGAAATCGAGTTGATGCTGCGCGACCGGCTGCTGACGCTCGTTCCCGCGCGGTTCGTGGGCGAGGAAGCGGGTACGCTGGAGGCCAGCACCGACGAATCGCGGGAAAACGGCGATTGCTGGGTTGTCGATCCGCATGACGGCACTCGCGCGTTTCTGGAGGGTAAGCGGGGCAGCGCCATCTCGGTCGCGTTGCTACGCATGGGGACGCCGATCCTGGCCGTGGTCTATGCGCCGACCAGTCCGGATCGCGGCCGCGATTTGATCTCCTGGTGCATGGGCGGACGGATCGAACGCAACGGCGCGGTCGTCGACATCGATCCGCGCGATCGGGACCTGTGCGCGGACGACGTCGTCTTTTTAAACCACGGAGCGTGGCAGCGTCCGGATTGGCATAACGCCGTCTGCGCGCCCGCCAGGTTCATCCCCTTGCCGTCGATCGCCTACCGGCTGGCCCGCATCGCCGTGGGGGACGGGATCGCCACGCAGACCCTGCGTCCGGTCAACGCATTGGATATCGCGGCGGGTCATGCCCTGGTGATGGCGGCCGGCGGCGTGCTGGTCGCCGAGGACGGGGTTCCCGTCACCTATAGTGCTTTGGGGGAAAGCCGCCCCTCCGCGTGTTTCGGCGGCGCGCCCAAGGCGGTCGACATGCTGCGGAAGCGACCGTGGCGCGGCAGCCAGGAACCGAGGCGCGAACCCCGAATCACACTGACCTGGCCGCGACTGACGGCCGAGGCCACACTGGATCGCGCGATGGGCTGCCTGTTCGGGCTGGCGATCGGCGGCGGCCTCGGGGCGGACGTTGAATTGGCGCTGGCCGTCGCGCGAAGTCTTCTTGGCCACACCAGCCTGGACACGGCCGCGATCGACGCCGCTGTCGCCGCCTGGATCGCATCGGGCGGCGACGCAAGCCGCGCATCGGCTTTATCCCGCGCCATTCCCATCGGCATCTGGGCTTCCGACCCCCAGGCCGCGTCGATCGCCGCCCGGCGCGACATGCCCGATTCGCCGGCGCATGTGGCCCTCGCGGTCGCCGTCGCGCAGGGCGTCAGCGGCGGAAATCCCATTGAGGTCGCTCGCCTCGCGGCCACGTTCGGGCACAAGGATATCGTGATGGCCTCGCCCCATGCACGCCGTTGGTCCTCCGCCGTCAGCGGCGCGCTGGCGGGCGCGGCCTATGGACGGGCGATCTTCCCGGCGCGCGAGGTGATGCGGATTTTGAGCGCGCGGCCGGGATCCGGCCCTGGCGCCGCGCGTCCACGGCCCGATATATATTGGACCGATGACCTCGCCGAACTGGCCGAGGCTCTGCTCAGCCAGGGCCAGCGCGGCACATGAACCTGGGACGGACGATGCTGAACCTGGACTACGACGCCCTTGCCGCGACCCCGGTGGCCAGGGATCCTTTTCCGCATATCGTGGTGCCGAATTTCGTTCCGCAGGAGGATTTGCGGGCCGTGTTGGCCGCGCTGCCACCGTTGAACCGGCGCGGCTCGTTTCCGCCGGAATCCGTTCGCCTCGGTCCGCCGGCGCGCGATCTGGTGACCGGACTGGAGGGCCCGCGGCTGCGCGATCTGATCGCCGCGCGTTTCGATCTCGATTTGTCGGACGCGCCGACCATGCTGACCTTGCGCGGCTGGACCAGCGACCGGGACGGACGCATCCACTGCGACTCGACGGCCAAGCGCGTCACCGTATTGCTGTATCTCAATCAGGACACCGCCGCGTTCAACCGCCAGGAGGGCTGCCTGCGTCTGTTACGTGGTCCCAATGACCTCGAGGATTTCGCGGTCGAGGTGCCCCCGGTGGACGGCACCCTGCTGGTGTTTCCGAACGGCGTGTCCACCTGGCACGGACATCGGCGTTTCGTCGGTCAACGTCACAGCATGCAATTAAATTACATGACCACTGACAACAAAGCGCGCAGCGAGTTGCGGCGTCACCGTATCTCCGCCTTCGTGAAAAAGCTGACGATGGCGGCGTGAAATATTAATAACCAATACGGAATAAAAACGCGCCCAGAGCGGTCCGGCGGGAGTCCGGGTGAAACCTGGGTTTGTTCCTGCACCCGATCGTCCCTCCCCGGCCTTGTGCGGCCCAATCAGGCGCGGTAGCGAGCGTCCATAATAAGATTACATCCGGGAGAGGTTATGTCGGACAACTCACCCTCCACGCGCACGCCCGCGTCCGCTGGCCGCTGGACGCAATTATGGCTTGGCGTGCTCTGCATGGTGCTGATCGCGAATCTGCAATACGCGTGGACCTTGTTCGTCAGCCCAATCCGTGACGCGCATGGTTGGGCGTTGTCCGACATCCAGTGGGCGTTCACGATTTTCGTTGCGCTGGAAACCTGGATCACCCCCTTCGCCGGCTTCGCGGTCGACCGCATGGGCCCCACGAGAGGACCTCGGCTGATGATCCTTCTGGGTGGGATCGGGGTTGGCGCGGGATGGACCATCAACGCATCCGCTGACTCTCTGATGGCCCTGTATGCCGGGGCGGCGGTGTCGGGCCTTGGCGCGGGCGGCATTTACGCAACCTGCGTCGGCAACGCGGTGAAATGGTTCCCCGACAAGCGCGGGCTCGCCGTTGGCCTGACCGCGGCGGGTTTCGGCGCGGGCGCGGCCTTGACCGTCATCCCCATCCGCATGCTGATCGCCGCCCGCGGCTATAACGAGACCTTCCTGTGGTTTGGCATCGGCCAGGGTATCGTGCTGGTCCTGGTCGCGTTCATTCTGAGAGGCCCAACCCAGGTTCTGACCGCCCCCGTCGAGTTGGCGCGGCGCCTGAACCAGAGCGCGAGAAGTTTCTCCAGCCGCGAAATGCTGCGATCTCCCGTATTCTGGCTGATGTATGTGATGTTCGTCGCCGACGCCGCCACCGGCCTGATGGCCGCCGCGCAACTGGCGCCGATCGCGCGCGATTTCGGCATCGCCAACACGCCGATTTTGATGGGCGCGACCGTGTTGAGCGTCGCACTGGTCGTCGACAACGTCATGAACGGGCTCGCGCGCCCCTTCTTCGGCTGGATTTCCGACTATCTGGGCCGCGAGTTGACGATGGGGATCGCTTTCTTCCTCGGCGCCTGCAGCTATGGCTTGCTGGCCTTCGCGGGTCACGGCCCCTGGACGTTCGTGGTCTGCGCCGGCCTGATCTTCTTCACCTGGGGCGAGATCTTCAGCTTGTTCCCATCGTTGTGCACCGACCGCTTCGGCCCCAAAAACGCCGCCGCCAACGCGAGTTGCCTCTACACCGCCAAAGGCACCGCCGCGCTGCTGGTGCCCTTCGCGAACACGCTGCAAACCGCCGCTGGAGGTTGGGAGGCCGTGTTCCTCGTGGCCGCGGTGTCCAACGTCATCGTCGCGTTCCTGGCCGTCTTCGTGCTGCGCCCGATGCGACCCAACGCGCCCGCGCTGGCCTGAGCCGCGGTCAAACGCCCGGGGAGGCGTCCCGCACCCGCAGCACCGCGAACCAGGTCTGCCGCGTGTCCAACACCACCCCATCCGCGCAAGCGAGTTTTCCCTGCGCGGTCACAGGGACGTGGCGCATCGTCACCGCATCGCCAATATTCCCCCCGATCACCGCGATCACTCCGGGCCGCGTGGTATCGACGACAATGTCGCAATGCGATGGAAACAGCGCCGCCGTTGGCAAATCGTCGAAGCGCAAACCCGCCGCCCGTCCGCGGCCATGGCAAATCAGGTCTCCGGCGACCGGGGCATAGGCCTCCGGCCGTTCGGCCGTCACAACCCAGCCTCGCGCCAGGCCCAGGGACATGCGCTTCGCCTCGTTGATATAGGCGGCGTGGTCGGCGGCGTAGGGAAACGCCGCGCCTGCTCCGGCGATCCGCATCGCATAGGAAATGAACGCGGCCGACCAGGCGAATTCGCCGTCATCCTCGGGCGGAAAAATCCGGCCCATGCCGTCGTGCTTGCCGGTCCAACCGGCCTCGGGCGAGTCGCGGTTCAGGCCCAACCACCAATATTCGCCGACCCGCTGCCACAAGCCTTCAGCGCGTTCCGGCTTGGATGCGGAAGCGTTGGGCTTGTCGTCCTCATCCTCATCGGATGGCTGTCCGAACAGCCGCCATTCCCGCAGCGCGACGGCGACGAGGGCGGCGCGCGAGAAGGCCTGATAGGGCGCCCGGGCGAACGGCGGAATATGCGACAACGGTCCCGGTTTGGCGCAGCCCGACAACACAATGCCCCCCACGACGACCATCCATCCCAACCGGATCAGCGCGACCAATCGACTCGCACGCGATTTCACCACGGCACACGCGACAACCGGGCCATCATCGAGACCACTCCAGCCCAGAGCATTATCCGATCAGATGGTCTCGCCTGATCGGACAACGCTCGCTCAAACAAATATTGATCGCGCTTCCCGTGAACCAATGCGATCGGAAACCGCACTCACCCGCTGGATCTAGCCAATCCCGGCCCTTCTGGCGAGGCATTTTGAAATTCCGCGTCCGTCAACGGTTTGTTCAACATTTGCGAGCATGCTGCCGATCATGACCGGTCATGGATTTTCCCGATCTCAAATGTATCGCGGTGACCTGGGCGCGGGACCTCTGGGCCAGACCGCGCGAGCCTCCGGGACCATACGCTGATGATACCCATACCAGGCCGTTTCAGCTTGATGGCCGCAGCGTTGGCCGCGCCATCCTTGGCCATCGCCTGGGTTATGCCTGGTCAGTTGCCCTGGCTGGTCGGCGGGTTGCTGACACTCGGGCTGGTCGCTTTGGCCGCGCGCCATCTAACGATGGCCTGGAGCCTGTGGGTCTGCGTCACCGCTTTGTCATTGGAAATGGCGCTGAACGATTTGATCGGGCCAAGCGCGTTTCAGGTCACGATCGCCGCGGTGAAGGGCGCCGAAATCGGTCTGGTCGGGTTGTCGATCCTACGCTTCGGGCCAACCTTCGATCGCTTCAATCCGGCATGGGCGTTCGTGGCGATGTCCCTCGCGGGTCCGGCCGTGGGCATGCATCCGGAACTGACGATCAACGACATGGCACGCTCGGCGATCGGCTCGATCACGCCGTTCTTGGTGTTCTTCTGCCATAAACCGCCCGGATGGAGCGCCATGGTCCTGCGCGCGATCGGCTACACGCCATTGCTCGCAATCGGACTCGGGACGTTTTTCGATCTGACGGGCGTGCGCCCATTATTCGTTGACAGCGGCGGCATGCGCCTCGCCGCCCTGGGTCATCCGGCTTTTTTGGCCGGGGTGTGCCTGCCCGCGATTTACACCGTCCTGCTGCGCTGGCTGCGCACCGCCTCACCGCGCGCCGCGTGCCTGCTGGCGGCCAACGTCGTCATTCTGATCCTGACCGGGGCCCGCGCGCCCATGGCCTATGCCGTTCTGGTAATCGGCCTGAGTGTGATGTTCGCGCCCGACGCCGCCGTGCCGCGCGCGCACCGTTTGGGCTTGTGCATCGCCGGCGCGGCGATGCTGCCCGTGCTTTTGCTCGCCGGAGAATCCTTCAGCTCCCTGCGCCTGTTCACCGTCATCGCCAACGAGGCCAGCGACCTGAGCGGACGGCAATTGCTGTGGCCGGTGTTTCAGGACGCGGCCGATCAGGCGCCCTGGTTCGGCTGGGGACTGGGTTCCGGGAACTTCATCATCCCCCACCACGGCGCCATTGCCCAATTGCTGCGCACCCGCGCCGCCCATAACGAGTATCTGCGGATGCAGGTCGAAGGCGGTCAATTGGGCCGTGCCGTGCTGATCCTACTGTTCGTATTATGGGGCGCGACGCGCACGCAACGCCTGCCGCCGCTGGAGCGTTTCGTGACCCGCCTCATCCTGCTCGCGTTCGCCGGCCATGCGGCAACCGACAACGTGCTGATTTCCTCGCCCGCCTGCGTGCTGTTCACCTTCCTCGCCGCCGTCTTCGATCAACCGGAGCGGCGCTTGCGGGAGCATGCGGACGTGGCGTAGGGAACGCTCCGGCCCGCTGGAGCATCCTGTTTTGAAACCGCGTTTCCGCCCTCTGCTCGCGATAACGACCTGCGCCTTCTTGGGCCTTGGGGCGACGGGCGCGTGGTCCTCTGGGCTGGCGTTCATCGTTAACTCCGGTGGAACCTCGATCAGCCTGATCGACATGACCTCCCGCACCGAGTTGCGCCGCATTCCCGCGTTGCGGGAGCCGCATCATCTGGTGCTGAGCCCCGATCGCAAAAGCCTGCTGATCGGCGACACGGCGGGCAATCAGATCCTGTTCGTCGATCCGGCGACAGGCGCGGTGCAAAAGCGGGCGCCGGTGTCCGATCCCTATCAGCTCGGGTTCAGCCCCGATGGGAAATTCCTGGTGGTAAACGGCCTCGCGCGCGACCAGGTGGATGTCTACGATCCCGCGACGATGCAATTGATCAAGCGATTTCCGGTCGCGTCGATGCCGAGCCATCTGGATTTTTCCCCGGATTCCCGGCGGGTTTTCGTGTCGTTGCAAAGCAGCGACAAACTCGCGGCGTTCGATTTGACCACAATGATGCCATTATGGTCAGAGAAAGTCGGACCCACGCCAGCGGGGGTGCTGTGGTTGAACGGTAAAATCCTGGTGGCCAACATGGGTGGCGATTTTTTCGCCGTGGTCGATCCAGCGACCGGTCAGGTGACCGATCGCGTGGTAACCGGAAAAGGCACGCATAATTTGTTTCTATCTCCTAACAAAAAAACTCTTTGGGTGAACAACCGCGCCAGCGGCACCACGGCGGCGCTGGACGCGGCGACGCTGAAACCGATCCGCGTCTATGCCATTCCCGGCGGGCCCGACGATATCGATTTCGCTCCCGACGGCACGTTATGGATCACGCGCCGCTTCGCCGAGAAAGTCGCCGTGCTGCATCCCGAAACCGGCGATTTTGAAACGATCTCAGTCGGCCGTTCACCGCACGGCGTCTGGCTCAATCCGGACGCCCCTGGGCGCTGAGATGGGGGATCCCTTCGCCCTCGCCGCGGGTTGGCTGCATGAGCATCTGCTGATCCCGATCCTGTATGCGATCGGCCTCATGCGATGGGAAGAAACCGCTCAGAATTGGGCTTTATTCGCTGTCTACGGCGTTATTCAGGTCGGGTTGACCCTGGCCATCTGCCTGCCTCTGGAACAATGGCGGCCCGCCGAAACCTGGCCGGATCGCGGCGCGATCGGCGTCGATATTTTCTATACGCTGCTGTCACGGGTCGGCGTCCTGCCGCTGGTGACGTTCGTGATGTTCTATAAAATTCAGGTGTCGTTGAACGGCTGGATCACCGATCACGGCTGGATCCCCCCAACACTGGAAGGGCTGGTGCCCACTCTGATCGGTTTCCCCGTGCTGAGTTTCGTGATCTATGCGATCATTCTGGATGGCGCGGATTATTGGCGCCACCGCGTGTCGCATCAGATGCGATGGTGGTGGGCACTGCATTCCCTGCATCACGCGCAACGCCAAATGACATTCTGGTCCGATGACCGCAACCATATCCTGGACGAGCTATTGTCGTTCGTCTGGTTCGGCGTCATCGCCTTGTTGATCGGCGTCCCCCCGTTGCAGTTTCCACTGCTGGTCTTGCTGCTGCGCTTCGTCGAAAGCCTGTCCCACGCCAACACCAGCATCCGCTTCGGTTCCCTGGGGGAACGGTTGGTTATCTCGCCGCGCTTCCATCGCGCGCATCACGGGGTGCGCGCCGCGGGCCAACGAAGCTGCAATTACGGCGCGGTGTTGCCGTGGTGGGATATGCTGTTCGGCACGGCGGATTTCTCCCGCGATTTCGTCCGCACCGGCGATCCCACGGGTGAGGAGGCGCTCGCCACCGGCACCTGGTGGGCGCAACAGCGCGCGGGTTTGCGCCGCTTCATGCGCGCCGTCGGGGCGTGAAAACTCATCGTTTTCGCGCGTTTCAGCCGCCGACGATCGACCGCCCGTCGCGAGCATAAAGCAGCCGGTAACGCGGATAAATCGTGACATCCGCCGCCCCATGCGCGGCCGGATCGCGGGCCAGGATCTCCGTCACCGCCGCGCCGGCCGCCGCGAGATCCATCGCCTCGACAACGATAATCCATGCGATTTGATCGCCGCCGCCGGCGGTCTGACTGAGTTGCGTGGTCGGGCTGCCCGCTTCGCCGGGCGACAAGGTCGATAAATGGACGCAGGCGACGTCGCGCATCTCCGCGAGGTCCGGCAACAACGTCCCCGCGATCCACCCGCGCAGGCGTACGGCATCAACGGGTTCAGATGCACCACCGCCAGCACGCCGCCCTCGCCATCTCCGGCGGAGGCCGCGACATCGCATAAACCCCGCCGCGCGAACGTCAGCCGCGCCATGACCCGCCGTGTCCAGTCCGTGGGATTGTCGAATTGCGCGCGGTAGGCGCCGGAGGTCAGGACAACCATCGCATCCGCCTGATACAGCGCGAAATACCGTGGCGAGCCGGCCTCCGCGCGAAACCGCCGGCCGCGCGAAATCCCCGGCACGCGGGCCCGTTCCGCGACATGCTCCCGCGCGTACCATGCGTTATAATCGTCCTCCGCGTCCGGATCGATATCGTTCCAAACCGCCAGGATCGCGTTTCCTGGCCGCATTATGGCAGGACTTTCAGGCGCCGGTATTCATCCAAATGGCGAATGAACTGATCTTCCGAATCCTCAAACCCCTGAAATCCGGCGAAGCGGGCCCGATTCATGGACGAAACGACATCCCATTCGATCCCCCAAACGAAATCGGCGTACGCCCATGTTGAGACCGATGAGATATCGGAATAGACCAGATCGTTTCGCGCGGCGATGTCTCGCCACGACCCGGCCTTATCCGCCATCCATCGTTCCAACGGCATCGCGCGCGTGATGCCCGGTTTGACACCGAAATAATCCGTCAGCCGCGGCCATAGCCCGCTCCATCGAAACACGTCGCCATTGGTGATGTTGAACGCCTGATCGGCGGCGCGCGGATCACTCAGACACCACAGAATGAAACGGGCCAGCATCGTCGAGTCCGTCAATTCCGTCAGGGCGTTGAACGATCCCGGTTTGCCAGGAAAATCGAACGGAGTGTTCAAATGTTTGCAAATCGCGGCATAGGCGCCGACGACGGTGACCAGATTGCGCGCGCGTCCCGGGGCGACATCGACCAAATATTGCGGCCGGCTGGCGGACCAGGTCCACGCCTTTCCCACCCGCCGCGCGGCCAGCATGTCTTGCTGATCGTAATAAAAATTCGGCGGCATGTGGCGCGGATCGTCTTCCCGCGTGGGGGAGCGCATGGGACCGATATGAAGCCCATACCATTTGCCGCCTTCCAGCATGTGCACATGCCGCAACGAAGGCACTTCCGCGGCGTCCAGAAGGTTGCGCAGCATCGCGACATTGCCAGGCACATCCTCGACCCCGCCCTCCCCGAACGGCGCGCGAGCCGCATAGACGAGATGCGTGACCGCGCCCGCGTGCTTCACCGCCGCGTGGCAGGAGTCGAGGCTGTTGAAGTCCGTCCGGATATACCGAACCTGGCCCGGCGGCGTTGTGGACGGCGGATTGCGGCACAGGCCAACCGCGCGCCACCCCGGCGTGACGCCGATCAATGCGGTCAGGCGTGAGGCGGCGGCACCGGTCGCCCCGGCGATCAGAACGATATTGTCAGTCATGGTGCACTCGTGTTGAAAACATGGGATCGCGGGTTTACCCCGGATCGTCCTCGCCGTTCGGCGATGGCGATGAGGCCTCGTCATCCTCGGCGTAATTCGCGGCCATTTCCTCGGCCACGATCATCGGCGTCACGCCGGTCAGGCGCCGCATATCCCAGCCGGTGATCCAGGCTTTGACGTATTGCCGCATCGTGCGGGTCGCCAGCCGCGCCTGATCCGTGTCCAGCGGCGGTTCCCAGCCATAAGCGTCGCGATAAATGCCGGCGAGGCGCAAGGACGCCTTCGCGAGGTCGTCGGCCACCGGCGCGCGCAGGCGGCGGGTGCCGACGGTTTCGATGATATGCTGGATCGCCGCCGCCGCCAGATCCGCCTCGCGATGCCGGTCTTTCAGGCGCAGGCGCTCGGTCAGGCGGGACGCGTCCTCCCGCTCATGGATCACGGCGGCCACGAAATCATCGGTGATGGCATAAGCCGCGACGATCCCTGGAAAGGCCCGCGCCTGTTCCAGCCCAAGCCAGGTCGCCAGCCAGCTGTAAGCCAGCGCGCGACGCAGCGGGGTATAGCGCCCGATCAGCTCCACCTCATCGAACAGCAGACACCAGCCGGTAAATCCGGCGGCGTGAAACAGCGCCGACAAAAACTGGATCCGCTGTTCGACCAGTAGCGCGGCGGCGGGTGGACGCAGGTCGTATTTGCGTGTCACACCGACGGCGGTCAGTGCCTGTTTTATGTCCGCGGCGCGGATCTTTCCACCGGCCAGAAACCGTTCCAAATGCCGTCCGAACCCCGCCGGCGGCGTCTCCCGCCCCATCAGCACCACCAGCGCCGAGAACAACGGCGCCAGCGAGTCGCCCGCGCGTTCAACGGCGATTTCCAGCGCCGCCATCTTGTCCCGGGTCTGGCGCAAGATCGACAACGCCCCGGTGATCGCGTCATCGTAACGGTCAGGCAGCACGGCGGCGCGCACTGCGGCCTCGAACACCCGCGCGGGATCCGACAGCGGGGTTTCCTTGCTGACCACGACGCGGCTGACCACGAAACCCTGAGCCCGCGCGACCTCAGACAGATAGCCCAGAAAATGCGATTTGCCGGAGCCGAAACCGCCACAGATGCCCAGGCCCGGCCGCGATTGGGACGGGGCGGACCAGACGGTGTGAAGCTGCTCGTCGAAGGCCTGCTCCAGCGCGGGTTCCTCGGTGCCCATCAGGCGCACGGCGGCGCGGTTCGGAACGCCGGCCCGCAAGGCCTCGATCGCGGTGCGCGCGGGCAGGCTCATAACGAAATCGTGACCAAAGGCGCCAGCGGATTTTGCCGGTCGCCCGGCCGCACATCCGGCCAGATCCGCATCTCCAGCGCCTTATAGGTGTCCAATGTCCGCCGCCGATCCCCCGACACCAGCGACTGATCCGCGAGGGCCAGAATGAACAGGCCCGGTAAATGCTCGAGATCGTCGATCAGTTCGCGCAAAACCTCGTACAGATCCATCATCGCCGCGGGTGTGTAACGATGCGGACTGTTCCCCGTTCCCATCGCGGGCCGGAGATCGAGCGTCAGTAACAACCCCCCCGCGCCCGCTTTGCGCAGGAAATGGCACAAGGAAATCAGCATCGCCCGCGCGTTGCTCCGGCCGATCCGCGCCATGATATCGAAGGGGCGCAGCAAGGACGCCGGCACCGCGTCGCCCCGCAGCCATTGATGCACCGGCGTGTCCAACGCCTCCCCCGGATCCAGTCGCGACAGGCACAACGCGATCATCGCCGCGCGATAATCCCGCGCGAGTTTGGGATCGTCCCACAGGTCGCGGGTCAGCCATTGATCGCGATGCCGCGCCATGATCCCCGGCGCGATGCCGAACGCCGCGGCGAGATCGGCCGTCCCCATCGGCGTCCCCGGCCGCGGCCACGGATGGTCGTTACGGGTGAACAGCGCCTCCAGATACCGTTGCAGCAAGCCATCCCATGGCAAAGCCCGGGTCACCGCGAAAAACAAATCCTGCGCCAGATGCAGCCGCGTATCCCCTGCCGAGACCGTCGCGTGCACCATGTTATGCTGGCGGGCGAGCAGAGCCGCTTCAGTCTGGATCTCATCCTGTGCCGGCACGTCGGCGATGACGAATTTCGCCGCCGCCCCGCCGTCTCGCAAAAATCCTTTGAAATATTCCCGCTCGATGACGTCCAGCCAGTCGCGGGGGTGCAGCGGCTCGGTGCGGATTTCAAGCATGCAGCGGGTCCGCGATGAAGCGAATGGCGAAGTAGTCATGCTGCGCGCCCGCCTCGTCGAAGACGGTCAGGCGATGCTCGCCTTTGGTCCCGGTCGATCCGCCCAATTCGAAGCGGTGACCGCGGCCGGAGCGCGCGTCGGGTTCCCGGTCCAGACGCAGAAGGTCGATCAAAAACGCGCCCATCGGATAATCCGCCGCGGCGGCGGGCAGCAACGTCAAAACATCATGCAGCGTCCCCAATGAGATCAACGGCCCTTCTCCGGCTTTCCAGTCGCGCGCCAGAATCTGATAGGCCCGCAGCAGCCGGTCGAGGCATGCCCGCGCGTTGAAGCGGCCCGAGGCCCTGGCCAGCGCCTTCAACTTGCGCGCCAGCGCCGACGGCCGCACCCCCTTATCCAACGCCCGGCCGATCCGCACGCCCTGGGCCCGCGCGTCCAGCCGCAGTTCGACCGGAAAAGCGGTGATACGTCCGTCGCGCTGCACGAGGGTCACGTTCGCCTCGGCCGCCGCCGCCGCCAGTTCCACCAAAAAAGATCCATCATGAAACGCCGCATCCAGGTCGATCGCCGGCGTATCCACGTCATGCGCGAGAATGCCGTTCAATTTCGCGACATGGTCCCGCAACGCGGCCTGCGCCGCCGGCGCGCTTGCCAATGCGCCTTCCCGCGCGGCCCGCCGCAACTGTTTCGTGGCGCGCAGGACCTGCGATGCCTGCAGTTCCAGGCCCGCCAGCGCGGATTCCCAGGCGTCGAAAGCAGTTTCGATCGACGCCGGAGCGGTTGTTTCCATGTCGGACATATCCATACCGGGACTATGAGCCGGGTCCGCCGGGGTTCGTCAACTCCGGTCCTGTCGCAGATCGAGCTCCGTCACCCAGGCACCCACGGAACGAGCGGGGATTCGGCCCGATATGCGAATCGTTCGGACGCGGCGCCGTGGGAAGCAGGCCGCGGGCCGGGTTATTATTGACCAATTGTAACTGCCCAGGTAGGCGGCCGGGTCAGACGATCTGAAGTTCGTCGATCAGCCGATCCGATCGGCTGGCCAGTGCCCGTAGAATATCCCACCCCTGC
>JAYVXQ010000261.1:0-4842 GCA_043785025.1 Acetobacteraceae bacterium | reverse complement strand
CAATCGCCCCCCAACCGCGGATAGGGCTGTCATTTTCCCCCGATCCGCCTTATGGGTGCGCCGCGTCTCCATAATAAGGTGCCCGCGCATCGTCCCGTCCCGATGCCAGCGGCCCAAAACCCCCGCAATCCCAGGTGCGCGCGCCGTCCGCTTTCCGGCGCGCGCGCCCTTTTCTACAAGGCCGTCATGCAAATCCGCAACGTCGCCATCATCGCCCATGTCGATCATGGCAAGACCACCCTCGTCGACAAGCTGCTCGGCCAGTCCGGCACCTTCCGCGACCACCAGCACGTCGCGGAACGGGCGATGGACCGGAATGAGCTGGAGAAGGAGCGCGGGATCACCATCCTGGCCAAATGCACCTCGGTGCTGTGGAAGGACGTGCGGATCAACATCGTCGACACCCCCGGACACGCCGATTTCGGCGGCGAGGTCGAACGCATCCTGAACATGGTGGACGGCGCGATCGTGCTGGTCGACGCCGCCGAGGGCGTGCTGCCGCAGACCAAATTCGTCGTCGGCAAGGCTTTGGCACGGGGCATCCACCCGATCGTCGTGGTGAACAAAATCGACCGCCAGGACGCGCGCCCGGACGAGGTCCATACCGAGGTGTTCGACCTGTTCGCCGCGCTGGACGCGACCGAAAGCCAGCTCGATTTTCCAATGCTGTACGCCTCCGGCCGCAACGGATGGGCGGACGCCACGATGGACGGGCCGCGCAAGGATCTGAGCGCGATGTTCGATCTGATCGTCAGCCACGTGCCGCCGCCGACGGTCAAACCCGACGCGCCCTTCGCGATGGTCGCCAGCATTCTGGAGGCGGATAACTTCCTCGGCCGCATCCTGACCGGCCGTGTCGAGCAAGGCACCGCCCGGGTCAACATGCCCGTCAAGGTGCTGCGCGCCGACGGCTCCGTCGTCGAAACCGGCCGTCTGACCAAGCTGCTGACCTTTCGCGGCCTGGAGCGGGTGGCGGTCGATGAGGCGCAGGCCGGTGACATCATCGCCGTCGCGGGCCTGTCGGAAGGCACCATCCCCGATACGATCGGCGCGCCGGACCTGGCCGGCCCGATCTATGCGATCCCGATCGATCCGCCGACCCTGGCCATGACCTTCCGCATCAATGACGGACCCTTCGCGGGCCGCGAAGGCAAGAAAGTCACCTCCCGCCAGATCCGCGAGCGGCTGTTGAGCGAGGCGGAAGGCAATGTCGCGATCAAGGTCTCGGTGTCCAACGAAACCGACGCGTTCGAAGTCGCGGGTCGCGGCGAGCTGCAATTGGGCGTGCTGATCGAGCAGATGCGCCGCGAGGGGTTCGAGCTGACGATCGGCCGCCCGCGCGTGCTGACGCGCCGCAACGCGGAAACCGGCGACCGTGAAGAGCCGATGGAAGAGGTGCTGGTCGACGTCGATGAGCCCTACTCCGGCGTCGTCGTCGAGAAGCTCAGCCGCCGGAAGGGCGAGATGCAGGACATGCGGCCCTCGGGCGGCGGCAAGGTCCGACTGACGTTCCTGATCCCAAGCCGCGGGCTGATCGGCTATCACGGCGAATTTCTGACCGACACGCGCGGCACCGGCATCATGAACCGGCTGTTCGCGGGCTATGGCCCGTGGAAGGGTCCGATCGAGGGGCGGCGCAACGGCGCGCTGATCTCCACCGAGCCCGGCGAGGCGGTGCATTACGCGCTGTGGTATATTCAAGAACGCGGCACGCTGTTCGTCTCCCCCGGCGAAAAAGTCTATCAAGGCATGATCCTGGGCGAGACGGCGCGCGAGAACGATCTGGAAGTGAACCCGATCAAAGAGAAGAAGCTGACCAACGTCCGCGCCGCCGGCAAGGATGACGCGATGCTGCTGATCCCGCCGCGCAAAATGAGCCTGGAACAGGCGATCGCCTATGTCGAGGATGACGAGCTGGTGGAGGTCACGCCCCAGGCGGTGCGCCTGCGCAAGCGGTATCTTGACCCGCATGAGCGTAAGCGGAACGAGCGGAAGATCGAGTCGGAGGCGGCGGCGTAAAATACCATCCGATCGTGCTGCCTTCTGGATCGGATGGCGCTCGTTAGAGCGCCTGTTGGGAAATCATCGAAACATTGGGGGCGATGGCACCGTCCTGGTCCGCGAAGGCGAACCGTTCACGACGTGCGTTGCTGAAGCCGTGAATGGTGCGCCCGCGCGCGCCATGACGGTTCGCGGCGACGGTCCGCGGCCAACCGGCCACTGGATCACCCGTTGGCGTCCTCACGGTTTTGGCCGGGACGGACGCCCACAACCGCGACGCGATTGTCCCAACGTCATTTTCCCCATTTGCTTGAGACCAGGCGCTCGTATCTCCCAGTCCCGCGCGGTGCGTGACCCAATAGCGCGCGCCAGATTCTCCTCGGCCAGCACCCTGTCATGGCGGTTCAGTTCCATGTGATGATACGCAACCTCCACAGGCGCTTGCCGCGCGCGGGATGGCGTGGCATCCGGCCCAATGACGCGAACACTCAGACCGTGGGCTTGTCCGGCCGGGCTGCCCGCCCCCGCGATCGACAAAGTTGAGATTTCATCGAGGTGCCCATCATGAGAATGCCAGGTTCGAAAACCGGTGCCCGCGGTCCATCAACAGGCCGCCGCGATATCATCCAAATGGCCGCGACGCTGACCTTCAGCTATCCATTCAGCGCCGAGGATCAGGCGCTGCTCAAAAAACTTCTTGAAGACAACGGGACAGTGCCCGCCGCGCCAGCTTCTGGTCTGGGGTCGCCGAAAGCGGCCGCTCCCGCGATGACGCCGCAAGCGGCACCGGCTGTGAATTATTTTCCGGCCGACCAGGCGCTGGCCCCGTTTCCCTCACCGGAAAACAGTCAGATCCTGTCTCTGGACGGCCAGATCCGGGGCCGCCCCTACCTCAAGGACCAGTCGGGCGCGATCCACCAGATCCGCAAAGAGCCGAACGGCGCCGCGCAATATTTCAAGAACGGCCAGGTGTTCGCGGTCTATCCTGGCGAGGCGGTCGGCCAGGCGCTCGTCCGGCAGGGCGAGGTCTATATGCAGATCACCTCCGGCATCTGGAAGCATGTCGAACCCAACGGGACGATGTATAACAAACCGCTGCCGCCACCCTGGACCGCCGGCGGGGCCAGCGATTCCGGCGCCCGCGTGCCGGCGGCACCGCCGATGCCGAAAGCATCGGACATCGCGCCCGGCGGTTCCGGGAAGATCATCCAGGCCGGCCCGACGCGCCCGCTCAAGACCTTGTCGGCCGCGATCAAGATCGCGATGGCGGGCGACCGGATTAATCTGGATCCAGGCCAGTATACCGATACCCCACCGCCATGGACGGTGCCGTTACTGATCGATCTGGGAGGCTCCACGTTCAACGCCGCCGGGCAGACGGCCGGCCTCGCCAAGGGTATGGGCTTGCTGGTGCCGCGGGCGGATTCGATCATCCAGAACGGCACCATCACGAATGTGGCGATGGACCAGGCCCAGGGAGAGTTGACGTCGGCGGTGCGGCCGGAGTTGGGGTGCGGGTATCTGACGATCCGCAAGATGACCATGACGAACAACCAGTGCGCGGTCGGGCATGGCGGATTTCCCGTCGTGATCGAGATCTCGGACAGCGACATCAGTAACAACGGGTTGAAAGCGAACAGCGGCGCCCTGACCCATAATCTTTATGCCGGTGCGGAATGCCGCCGCCTGACGCTGAACAATGTCACCGCCGCCGGAACGAATGAGGCGCACTCGATCAAATATCGCGGCCCCGAACTGATCGTGAATGGCGGCACGTTCGCCTCCGCCCCCGGCAAACCGTTCGATCTGCCGAACGGCGCCACCATCCCGTTCCGGATCACCGGTGCGAAGATCATCAAGGGACCGAACGACGCCGACCACGGGATCCTCGCGATCGGGGAGGAGAGCACGGATAACGGGCAGGCCGGCGGCACGATCAGCGGCGGGTCGATCCAGGCACTCTGCGAGAACCCGCTTATTCTGTGCACGGGCGGCACGATTACCCTGAAGGGCGTGACCCTGAGCGGAAATCGGATCACCGTGACGGGGGGCGGCGTGGTGGCCGGACTTTGAAGTTGGGGGCTTGCCGCCTGAGCGCGGCGCGCGTCCGATCCGATTGAGCAACCGTTTTTATGTTGCGAATTTGAAACGTGATTGACGACGATGCGTTGCCATGCTGGCCTTGAGGCTGGCATGGCACATCCTCTGGGCGCGATGGCATGGGCGCGTGGCGGAGCGTTCGGCCGTTAGGCGGGATCAGAATAAAATATGCGCCGTGATTCGGTCGGCGGTCGCGCGTAACGTTCCGTTGGAGCGTTCCAGCATGCCGGCGTTTTCCAGTGCCGCGACGTCGGCGTGAACCCGGCGGTATTGCCGGCCCAACGCGCGGGCGAGAGCGGAGATGGAGGGTTCGGCGTGATCATGAAGATGACGCAACAAGCGATGCCGCTCTCCGGTCATGACTTTTGACAGACCCTCCCCGCTTTCGAAGGATATCACCCGTTCGCGAATGATTTCGCCCGCCTCCGCGCGATGCCAGGCATCGACGAAGGCGGCCGCGTCGTCTTCCGCCGACCCGCCGATGATGACCTTCAGATCGTCCTTGATCTGTATTCCAGTCATGGTTTTGTTTCCCGTAAACGCGTGACGTCATTCAAAAAATCTTGAACCAGTTTTTCGGGGGTCGTGAATTGACAGGCTTTCTCCCGATCACCGCGATGCCGATGATCACCCTTCCCGGCTTCGTTATACCTGGGTTTCGGAGAAATCCGGGTATACGCGCCCAGGGTTGGTGTGGCGGCGGGCGCAAAACCAAAAGGATACCCGGATTTCGGAGAGATC
>JAYVXQ010000260.1:0-4855 GCA_043785025.1 Acetobacteraceae bacterium | reverse complement strand
CCCATGACGCTGAACGCCTGCTTCGGGCCGGGCAGTCCCTGCAGGATCGTGTACCAAAACAATAATTGCAGCAGCAGCGGCAGATCGCGGATCGTTTCGACATAGAACGCGGTCAATTTGGCGACCAGCCAGTTCTTCGACAGCCGTCCAATGCCGATCAGCGTGCCCAAAATGGTCGCGAGGACAATGCCGATCACCGCGACCTTCAGCGTGTTCAACACGCCGATCCACAAGGCGCGGCCATAGGTGCTTTCGGCCGGATTATAAGCGATCAGACTCTCGCCGATCGGAATGCCCGCCGTCCGCTCCATGAACCCGAAGCCGGTGGCGATATGCCGCGCCGCCAGGTTCTTGCTGGTGTTGTGCACCAGATACCAAACGATCGCCGCGACGATCCCCAGAATGACCAGTTGCCAAACGATCGCCCGGAACCGGGGATCCGACCACGCCACCCGCAGCGGTTTTTTGGGTGCCGCGCGCGACGCTGTCAGCCGCGGATCGATCGTGACATCTGACACTACGCGCTGCCCCCTCTCTGGTTTAACCCGACGCGGGCGCCCCCATCGACGACGCCCGCCGCCACGTCAGCGCATCGGCGGCGCGTATTGCAGACCACCTTTGGTCCACAGATTGTTGATGCCCCGCGGCACGCCCATCGGGGTGATGTTGCGATCCCACATCTCACCCAAATTCCCGACCGCCTTGATCACGTTGTAAGCGAATTTCGGATCGAGCCCGAGGGCCTTGCCCATCTCCCCCTCAAGCCCCATGAACCGGCGGATATCCGGATCTTTCGAGTCCTTGAACGTATCGATGTTCGCCATGGTGATGCCCTTTTCCTCGGCGATGATCATCGCCGCGAAGGTCCAGCGCACGATGTCGAACCATTTATCGTCGCCCTTGCGCACCATCACGCCCAACGGCTCTTTGCTGATGATATCCGGCAGCAGCATCAGATCGGCCGCTTTTGGCCCCTGGCTGAACCGGAACGTCGCCAACGCCGAGGCATCGGTCGAATACGCGTCGCAGCGGCCCGACAGGAACGCGTTTTGAATTTCCGCCTGGTCCTGGATCAGGATCGGCGTGAACTTCATGTTGTGCAAACGGTAGTAATCGGACACCGCGAGCTCGGTCGAGGTGCCCGGCTGCACGCAGATCGTCGCGCCATCCATGTCCTTGGCGGCTTTCACGCCGGCCGAGGTCTTCACCAAAAATCCGGTGCCGTCATAGTAATTAACCCAGGCGAACTCCAATCCCAGATTGCCTTCGCGGCTGAGCGTCCAGGTGGTGCTGCGCGACAGCAGATCGACCTCGCCCGATTGCAGCGCGGTGAAACGGTTCTGTGTCGTGGTCGGGACGAATTTCACTTTCGCGGCATCGCCCAGGGCCGCGGCCGTCACGGCGCGGCAACTATCGGCGTCGAGTCCGCCCATCACGCCTTTGGAGTCCGGCAACGAAAACCCGGGCACGTTGCCGGAAATCCCGCATAAAACCTGTCCGCGCGCCCGTGCGGCGTCCAATGTCGCGGACCCCGAGCCTTGCGCCATCGCGGCGCTCGCGGCCAAACCCGTTAGCGCCGCAACCACGGCCGCCCCAATCAACCCTCGCATCCTGATAAACTCCCTGCCGCGTTACCGGGACATTACGCCCTTGGGGAAACTTTCCCTCGGTGCGGCAAGAAGATCAATGGGTCATCCCGCTCCCCTGGCGGATTTCCTGGCGGGCTCCAGACCGTGATCGGTTCAGGTTGACCCGATCACGGTCTGAATGTTGCTTTGACGAGGGCGATTCACGTTTGAGGCCGAAGTCACCCTCAAACGATCGCGCTAACCCTCGGGCAACCCGCCCAACCGCAACCCCTCGCCATAGCGCGCGACATCCTCGGCCCGTGTCATCGGCGACCGCCGCATGGCGTCCTCCACGGTCAACCGCGGCTCCAGCACCAGCAGGCGCGCGAGCACCGACGCTGCTTCCCGCTTTTGCCCCTGATGGCCCAAGGTCGCCAAATACCCCTTGAACGGCGAGGAAAACCAAGGGTTCAACTCCACCGCCTCACGGCCGGCCGCCGCCGCCTCCTCATAATCGCCACGTAACAAATGCGGCATGATGATCGCGGATCGAAAGAAAAACAGATGCGGGTCGGACGGCGACAGGGAAATCGCCTGGCGCATCCGCGTCAGCGCGTCTTCCTGACGCCCGAGGTAACTTTGCGCGAAGCCGGAAAAACACCAGGCGATCGCCAGATTGGGATTGAGGCTGATGGCGCGGTCATGCAGCACCGCCGCCTCGGCCGCCCGTTTCAGCAGAAATCCCCGCACATGACCCGCCAAAGTCAGCGCCCGCGCGTCATTGGGGTCGGTCATCACGGCGGTATCCGCGAGCGTCCCCGCCCGCGCGGTCGCCGCCGCCGGATCGTCCGCCCATCCCTGACCCACCAGAAACAAATGCCAATAGGCCAACCACGCCAACGCATCGGTATGCAGCGGATCGAGCCGCAACGCCGCCTCCAGCCACTCTCCCGCGGCGTCGAACGACATCCGGTCCAGCCGGTAGATCGCCGGCACCGCCCGCAGCACCAGATCGCGCGGCGACGCCCCGGTCGCATCCCGCACCGCGCGATCGCCCTCCCGGATCAGCAGGAACGGATCCACCTGCGCCACGATCGACGCGGCCACCTCATCCTGCAGCGACAACACATCGCTTGGATCGCGATCGAACCTCGCAGCCCAGATCACCTCCCCGCCTGCCCGCATGTCCAGCAATCGCACGGTGATCCGCACCTGGTTCGCGCCACCCTGGATCGTGCCGTCCAAAAACAGATCGAGGTCGAGGTCCTCACGCCGCATCTCACCGCGCGACAAAACCAGCAGGGAGCTGACGGATATGCAGGATATCCAGCGAAACCGGGATAACGCCGTCGTCACCTCCTCGGCCAACCCCTCCGCGAGGCCTGGATCGACACCCTGGCCAATCACGCGGGGTTCGGCGATCCCCAGACGCAGGCTCGCCCTTTGTTGCGGCGTGTCCGGCTGCGATGGTTTCATCGCGGTCGCCGAAAGCCCAGGGTCCGCGTCCGCGTAATGGGGTGGTATTATGTCTTCGTGAACACTCGTCCCGCCGTACGACAACCGCCGCGCGACCGGACGGCCGTGGATCCGCGCCAGAAAATCATCCAGTTCAACCGGCGGCTCGGCATCGATGGGCAGCGCCATGGCCTCACGCCATTGCTCGCACGCGAACAGCGCGGCGGCCCGATCCCCGCCCTCGATATGGCCGTTGATCAACGCGCGCCAGGCGCGATCGTGCGAGGGATCGACACGCAGCAGCGCCCGCGCCGCGCCGATCGTGTCCTCTCGCGATTGACCCTCCCGCAGCAGCGCCTCCCCGGTCTGCCGCGCGATCATCAAAAATCGCCGCCGTTCCTTACTCAACCAATCGTCGAAGGCGGGATCGAGCCCGGACAGATCCTCAAGAAATCCATCCTGAAACAGGCGCAGCAATCCGGTGCGGCCCGCTGATGGATCGGCCTCCGCGGTCAGCGCGTCGACCGCGACATGCTTCAGGTCGATCGATAAATGATGCCGCTCGGCGCGCAAAATCCGCGACCACGCGGCGCCGAGGATTTCTTGCAGTTCGTGCACCGCCTGACGCAGCGATGCGCGCGCCTGTTCTTTCTCCCGCTGGCTCCACAACAGCGCCGTCAGTTGCAGGCGAAACACCGGCTTGGGCGCGGCCAGGGCCAAAATGACCACCATTGCCCGGGTTTTACGAGACCGAGGGAGAAAGGACGCGCCCCGGGAATCCCCCAAAGCCATCCCGCCAAACAACCTCATCGTCAATTTCGGGTCCGGGTGGCTTTCCTGGCCGGTTTCCTCTGGGCGCATGTGATGCCTCAGCCTCGCGGTCCTGTCGCTGTCACCGGCCGAACGCGAAATGATCAGCGTCATCAGGTCACTCATGGCGACACTAAGGCGTGAACGGGCGTTTGTTTCACAGTGAAACAGAATGATCTTATCGTTAAATCCGTGAATGGGGGCAGTATTTGGCGAGGCGCCCCGCCCGCCATTGTCATTCACCCCCGAAATCAAAAAAGGGGCACCCGAGGGCGCCCCTTTCCGAAACTCCAGAGACCAGCCGATTAGTGGTAAACGATTTCCACGCGGCGGTTCTGCGGCTCACGCACGCCCGGACCCGTCGGGACCAGAAGCTTCGTGTCGCCGAAAGCATGCATCGAGATCGCGCTCTGCGGCACGCCGTTGCGCACCAAGTCAGCCGCGACGACCCGCGCCCGGCGTTCCGACAGACCCTGGTTGTAGCCGGGGCTACCCGAGGTATCCGCGTTCCCGTCCACGTCGATCCGCGTATACTTCGTCTGCGTCGAGTAAACCGCCGCGTCGCGCACGATGCCCGCGCCGCGTGCCGTCAGATCCGACTTGTTCCAGTCGAAGAACACCAGGAACGTTTTGGCACCCGTATCGACCGGCACGAACGGCGCCGCCACCGGAGCCGCGTTGAATGCGTAACGCACGCCAAACAGCAAGCTGTGGTTATAGTTGGACGTCGACTTGATCGAGCCACCGCCGACCAGACCATACGAACGCTCACCAGCCAGACCCATGAAGCGGTATTCCGCCGTCACGGCCAGACCCGGCATGCCGGCGATCGGAAGCGCGGCACCCAGGATCGCCTGATACGCGAAGCTGCCCTTGCCGGTGCTGCCGCTCTGCGCGAACCCGCCCGGACCCACCAGCGGCGCGCCATGCAGGTTCTGCTCGATCACATATTGGTAACCGGCGCCGAGACCGACATACGGCTGCACCACCGGAACCATGCCGACGAAGTCATACAGGACGTT
>JAYVXQ010000259.1:0-4892 GCA_043785025.1 Acetobacteraceae bacterium | reverse complement strand
GATCGCGTCAGGTTGACGCGATCAAGGTCCGCGTTTGTTAAGTTTCAGAGGGCGATTCCGGTCTGAAGTTGGTTCAACCTCAGACGATCGCGCTCTAGTCGCGCCCTTTCGGCCGCGTGCCCAATCCGATCGCCTTCGCCAGCGTCGAGCGCTTCTGCGCGTATTCCGGCGCGACCATCGGATAATCCGGATCCAAATCCCATTTCGCGCGATATTGGTCCGGAGTCATGCCGTAGGAGGTTTGCAAATGGCGTTTCAACATCTTTAACTTTTTGCCATCTTCCAGGCACACCAGATACGACGCGAAAACCGATTTCCCGATCGCGACCGCCGGTCTGGCGCGCTCACGCACGGGCGCCGCGGGCTCCTTCGCGGCCGCGCCGGCGGACTGCGGACCCCGCAGCGCGTGAAAAACCCGCTTGATCAGATCAGGGAGTTCTTGCACCGATACCGGATTGGACGAAACATGCGCGGAGACGATATCCGCTGTCAGACGCAGCAGAGTAAGTGTCGATGCGACCGAGGCCGCGTGATCGCGTGACTCAGATGCCGGCGCCTGCATGGCGGAAGCCGACGATGGCGCGAAAGATGATGCCCGGGTTGAAGGTGAACTGTCCGTCATCGAATGCCCCTTTTACGCGGATGACTACGATCATATAGTGGCAGTGACGGCCGTTTCGCAACGGATATTTCTCGGAATATTTCCCGGAATATTTCCCGGGGCGGTCTGTTTTTAAGTATTGGAGTATGTCTGTATCATGGAATCCGTTGTGACCGCTGACCGTTCCATCGATATAACTGCCGATTTGTGTCCAATGACATTTGTTAAGACCCGGATCGCGCTGGATCGTCTGGCGGCGGGCCAGACATTACTGGTCCGGCTGAAAGGGGCGGAGCCTTTGAAAAACGTTCCGCGCACGGCCATCGAACAGGGACACGCGATTCTGGAACGCCGGGATGACGCGGACGGAACGACGATCCTGCTGTTGCGAAAAGGGGGATAATCAGACAAGCGGCGCGACACGGAGCCGTGCCGCCAATCCGTCATCCCTGGCCGGATCCGTGCCGCCAATCCGTCAGATCGCCGCGCGCAACACGAGCGCATCCGTCCCATCGCTGTAATAGCGCCGCCGCGATCCCGCCATCTGAAAGCCCATCGCCGCGTAAAGCGCGCGCGCCGGCGCATTGGTGACCGCGACTTCCAAAAACATCGACACGGCCCCGGCCCGCCGCGCGTGATCAATGGTGGCGCGTAATAATATCGCGCCAGTGCCCATCCGCTGCCGCGCCGGCGTGACCGCGATCGTCAGAATTTCCGCGTCATCCGCCGCCACGCGCGCCAAAATCATCCCGTCCGTGGGGTGAATGAACCCGAACGTCGTGGGCAGTTCCAGTTGCAAACGCATGACATTTTCCGACCATGAATCGGGTTCGGAAAACGCCGCGCGGTGGATCGCCGCCAGCAATCCGGCATGCGTGAAATCGGCTTCGATCAATCCCGCGGCGTCAGGCATGGCTCACGCGCCCGCGGCGCCGCCGGACCCTGGCACGGGCGGGGGGCGCAGGCCACCGGCTGGCAAACGCGCATCCGGCGCGTCGACGTAGATTGGTTGGGCCGGGATCGGCGGCAACGCGCCACGCGCCCGCTGGAACGCCACATGCGCGATATGGCGGGCCTGTGGCGCGCGGGCGTCGGTCAGCAGCACATCGGCCCCGCGCGCGGCCAGACGGGCGGCGATCTCATTGGCCGCGGGTCCCGCGATCGCCACCCGGTAAGCGGGCACTGTCAGAGCGTCATACGCCAACGACGTCGCGATCCCCGCCCGCTCCAGGAAAAAATAGCCGCGCCGCGCCGGCGACACCGTCCATAATTCGCGCGAGCCCAGATGCGGGAACGCATTGGCGAACGCCTCACCCGTGGTCACGCCAATCACCGGAACCCCGCGGCCCAACCCGATCCCATGCGCCAGAGCCAGCCCCGAGCGGATCCCGGTGAACGATCCTGGTCCGACGGTCACGCCGATCAGATCGATGGCGCCGCCCGCTTCCTCCAACACCGCGCGCGCCATCACCGGCAGCACGGCCTCGTGTCCCCCCGTCTGGTGTCCCGTCTGGTGCCCCGTCTGGTGTCCTTGGGCCGCCGCCTCGGAGCGGACGGCCAACACGAGGTCGAACTCCACCACGGCGGCCAGGCGGTGCGCGAGCGCTGAATCGAGCACCAGGATGCGCATCGCCCGCCGCCGGCCCGATCAGGCCAGTTGGCAGGCTTCGGCGAAGTCGAGCCGGGGGGAGCGGCTGAAAACCCCCTCGGGGTCGCCATAGCCGATATTGCACAGGAAATTCGACCGCCAGCCGTTCTCGGCGAAGAACGCCTTGTCCACCAGGTCGTTGTCGAAGCCCGACATCGCGCCGATGTCGAGGCCCAGAGCCCGCGCCGCGATCATCAAATAGGCGCCTTGCAGCGTCCCGTTGCGGAACGCCGTTGTCGCGGCCAGCGAATCATTGCTGGTGAACCAGGAAATCGCATCCGCGTTGTGCGGAAACAATTGCGGCAATTTCTGGAAGAATTTCGGATCATAAGCGACGATCGCGGTCACCGGGGCGGTCATCGTCTTGTCCGTGTTGCCCGACGACAGCGCCGGTTTCAGCTTCGCCTTACCCTCGGCCGAGCGGATGAACACGAACCGCGCGGGCGACGAATTGGCCGAGGTCGGGCCGAATTTCAGGAGATCGTACAGCGCGTGGATCTGCTCGTCGCTGACCGGCCTGTCCTGCCACTTATTATGCGTGCGGGCTTCGCGGAACAGCAGATCATGGGCTTCGGCGGCAAGCGTCATCGAACTCTCCGGGACCAGACCTTGATCGCGTCAGGTTGACGCGATCAAAGTCCGCGTTTGTTAAGTTTCAGCGGGCGATTCCCGTCTGAAGCTGGTTCAACTTCAGACGATCGCGCTCTAAGGGAAGGAGCCCGTATGGTGCGGTACGGAAGGGGTCCCGGCTAGGGGGTCATGACTTAAAGGGCGGCCCCCTTAAGGTGCCTCCCCTTAAGGTAAACGCGGATCAGTAGTCGACCTGCTCCACCGACAGAACCTCGGGGACGTAATGGCGCAGCATGTTTTCGATCCCATGCTTCAACGTCGCCCGCGACGACGGGCAACCCGAGCACGAACCCTGCATGTGCAACCGCACGATGCCATCGCGGAAGCCGCGAAACACGATGTCGCCGCCGTCGCCCGCGACCGCTGGTCTGACCCGTGTGTCCAGCAGTTCCTTGATCTGTTCCACCACCTCGGCATCCGCCGGGTCGACGTCTTCCTCGTCCAGCACATCGTCATGCGCGATCGTCGTATCGATCACCGGCCGCTCCATGACGAAATGATCCATGATCAGGCCAAGCACCTGAGGCTTCAACGTCTCCCACGCGACCGCGTCATTCTTGGTCACCGTGACGAAATCGCCACCCAGAAACACGCGCGCGACGCCGTCGAGATCGAATAAAGCGGTCGCCAAAGGAGATCGCGCGGCGGACGCCGGAGACGCGAAATCGGCGGTCGCGAGGCCCATCACGTCCCGGCCCGGCAGGAATTTTAACGTGGCCGGGTTCGGTGTGCCTTCGGTTTCGATGAACATCGCTGTGTTCCTTTCGCGGGTCGCGGGAAACCGGACCAACGCGGTCCGGGAAGCTGATCGCTATGTCGGCCCGGACGGCGCGGAAGGCAAGAGGGGATGTCATCAAACACCCCGTGCCGCCGGTGCTAACCGGTTTGAAATCACCGTTATGCTTACTCCCGGCCGGGCTTTCAGCGCAGCGCAAGGCAATTCCCATGAATGACACCGATAAAATCATCGCCGCCATCTTCGCCGCCACGCTCAGCGCGAAGCAAAGCGATCCGACAGCCCATGATTTTTTCCTCCACTTCGACGCCTGCGTCGCGGAAATGGCGGAGCGCGCGGTGATCGTCGACGCCCTGAAAGTGCAACAAACCCAGGCCGCGCATCGCAAAGCCTGGGGGGAATGCTGACGCGGGGGCGCTCAGAGCGGTTTCCGATCGCCATGGCTCACGGAAAACCACACTGACGTTTTGTTGGGGCGAGCATCTTTATCCGATCAGGTGTGGCCACCTGATCGGATGATGCTCCAGACCGTGATCGGTTCAGGGTGACCCGATCATGGTCTGGATTTCGCTTTGACGAGGGCGATTCACGTTTGAGGTTGACGTCAACCTCAAACGATCGCGCTCTGGTCCGCCCGCACCAGCCGATGCTGCTTGCGCCCCGACGACAATTTGATCGCTCCGTCGCGGGCATCAGCCCAGGAGATCGTTTGCGCTTCGTCGGTGACCGCGATGTCGTTGAGTCGCCCGCCGCCACCCCGGATCAACCGCCGCGCCTCGCCATTCGACGTGGCGAGACCGGCCAGGGTGAACAGCCGGAACGCGGGCATCCCCGCCTCCAGATCGGCGCGCGGTAGCGTGACCGAGGGCAAGCTGTCCACGACCTCATGCGCCTCGAACGCGCGGCGCGCGGTTTCCAGGGCGGCCTCGGCCTTATCGCGCCCATGCGCGAGCGCGGTGGCCGCGGTCGCGAGGATCTTCTTCGCCTCATTGATCTCAGCGCCCGCCAGCGCCGCGAGGCGGTCGATCTCATCCAGCGGCACATCGGTGAACAGGCGTAGGAACCGGCCCACGTCCGCGTCCTCGGTATTGCGCCAGAACTGCCAGTAATCATAAGCGGAGACGCGGTCATCGGTCAGCCACACCGCCCCCGCCGCCGTCTTGCCCATCTTGGCCCCGGACGCGGTCGCGATCAGCGGCGTGGTCAGGCCGAACACCGGTTTGGCGTCGCTGCGCCGCGTCAGCTCCATCCCGGAAACGATATTGCCCCATTGATCC
>JAYVXQ010000258.1:0-15124 GCA_043785025.1 Acetobacteraceae bacterium | reverse complement strand
CACTTCGATACGGTCGAGTTCGTCAGCCTGCCGGATCCCGCCACCAAGGTCTCGGCTTTGCGGAAAGGCGAGATCGATTATGTCGAAGTTCTGCCATTTGATTTCGTCGATCTGTTGCGTAAAGACAAGAATATCCGGCTGGCGGCGCTACCGCCGCTCGCACAGGTGACCGGAGGACTGTCAGTCAATAACCTGATCCCGCCGTTTAACGATCCCCGCATGCGGCGCGGGATGCAGATGGCGCTGGATCAGAGTGAGATCATGGCGGGAACCGGTCTACCCGCTGACATGTACCTACCGTTCTGCCAGTCGATCTTTCTGTGCGGCGGTCCCTATGCCTCGGACGCCGGCACTGAGGCTTTGCGGCATCCCAACGCCGAGACAGCGCGGGCGATGTTCAAGGCGGCGGGGTATCAGGGGGAGCGGATCGTGCTGCTGCACTCCACCGACTCAGCCCAGATTGCGCCGATCTCGCTGGTGGTGATCGAACAATTGAAGCGCGCCGGTCTCAATCTGGATGTTTACGCGGCGGATTACAGTTTCCAGGCGCAGCGCCGGTTGAAGAAGGCTCCGATCGATCAGGGTGGCTGGAACCTGATGCCCGTGGTCTGGAGCGGCTATGACATGATCAATCCGTTATCGCATTACACCACGTCGTATTCGTGCGGCGGCAGTTACCCGGGCTGGAATTGCGATCCGGAGATGCCGCCGTTGGTCGCGCGGTTCGAGGCGGAGCCGGATCCGGTGAAACGCAAGGCGCTGGCGGAGGAGATGCAGCGCCGGGTGCTGGATCAGGCGCCGCAATTATTTTTGGGTCAGTACTCGCCGCCAACCGCTTTGCGCGCCGATCTGACGGGCATGATCGTGAACGGATTGCATGTTTTTTGGAATATTCGGCGCGAAGGGAACGAGTAGCGACGTGCTATTATAAATGCAGGTCCACACTGACGGGAACGTGATCCGAGCCTTTGGTCCAATCCCGCGCATGGGTCAAAATCGTATGCTTATGCAATGACGGTTTCAGATCCGGCGTAACCCAGATGTGATCCAGCCGGCGGCCGCGATTGGCGACTTTCCAATCGCGATTGCGATAGGACCACCATGTGTAAACTTTCTCGGTCTCCGGCACGAAATGCCGGATAGCATCAATGAACCCGGTTTCCATCCAGGCATTGAGGCCCGCGATTTCCGGAGCTGTGTGGCTGACGACGTTTAGCAATTGCCGATGGCTCCAGACGTCGTGCTCCAGCGGGGCGATGTTCAGATCGCCGACCAGGATCGCCCGTTTTAGGTCCGCGCGGGCGGCGAACCAGGCGCGCGCTTCGGCGATGAAATCCAGTTTGTGGCCGTATTTCGGGTTGATTTCGCGATCGGGCACGTCGCCCCCGGCGGGGACGTAAAAATCATGCAATTCGATCGGGCCGGATTTCGTTTCGATCTCGACGGCCACGTGCCGGCAGTCGCCTTTGCCGCACCAGTCGGGACCATCGTCCAGCCGTTTCAGCGGGAACCGAGACAGGATCGCCACCCCGTTATATCCCTTCATGCCGCGAAACACGGCATGCGGATAACCCAGGGCGGGTGGACCGCCGTGGGGAAACAGGTCGTCGGGGACTTTGGTTTCCTGCAGACAGATCACGTCGGGGTCGAGCGCCGTGACCAGATCGCCCAACAAGCCAAGCCGCAACCGGAGCGAATTGATGTTCCAGGTCGCGACCCGCAGCTGTGAGGGCAGCATCAGACGATACGGGTCCGCACCGTGCCGACCCCCTCGACGACGCCTTCCAACAGATCGCCGCGCTGGACGGCGGCGACGTTTTCCGGCGTGCCGGTATAAATCAGATCTCCGGGCGCCAATCGCACGAGGCGCGACAGATAAGCGATCATCTCCGGAATGTTCCAGATCATTTTCGATTGATCGGAGGTTTGGCGCACCTTGCCGTTGACCTTCAGCTCGATCAGCCCCCTGCCGGGGTTGGCGACTTTCGACGCCGGCACCATCAGGCCGATCGGCGCGGAGTGATCGAACCCTTTGCCCATATCCCAGGGCTTGCCCTCTTTCTTCGCCGCGTTTTGGATGTCGCGGCGGGTCATGTCGAGACCGGCGGCATAGCCCCAGACGTGACGCATCGCGTCGGCTTCGGCGATGTCGACGCCGCCTTCGGCCAGACCGATGACCAGCTCCATCTCGTGGTGCAGGTCTTTGCTTTGCGCGGGATAGGGCATGTCGGCGTCGTTCATCAACAGCGCGTCAGCCGGTTTCATGAAGAAGAACGGCGGTTCCCGATCAGGATCGCTGCCCATTTCGCGGGCGTGCTCGGCGTAATTACGGCCGACGCAGAAGACGCGGCGAACCGGGAACAGTCCGCCGCCGGCGACGGGGATGGCGGTGACCGCGGGGGCGGGGATGACGAAATCGGCCATGCTGTGCGGGTCCTGTTGAACGCTGTTCAGAAAGGTTTCGCCAATAGCCATCGTGAGGGAAACCCGTCAAGGCCAGGATCGGGAACGGCGCGGCGCGATCTCGAACGACTGAAAACGAAGACTATGCAACCGACCAGCGAAGGCCCCGGGAATTGTCAGGCGCCAACCATTGGCCCGCCGCACACTCTGAAACCGCCATTTCAACAGGTGCGCCAACAGGATCCCGAGCCGGGTTGTCAGTCGCTGTTGCTCGACCCGTCCCATGCTCTCAATTTCCTCCGCGATGTTGCGCCAGTCGAGCTCCAACTCGTTCGCGAGGTCTCCGGTCGCGCGACGCCGCGGCAGGTCGCCTTGTCGTTGCGGCTACATGACAATATCCGTTTCATAAAGGATATTCATGCCGCTTCGCATTCCTTTTGACAGCCTCCTCAGGTATTCATCGCGTCAAAGAACGCGTTGTTGGTTTTGCTATATTTCAGCTTATCCAACAAGAATTCCATCGCATCCGTCGTGCCCATCGGATTGAGGATGCGCCGCAGCACCCACATTTTCGACAACACACCCTTTTCGACCAGCAGTTCTTCCTTGCGGGTGCCGGATTTGGTGATGTCGATCGCGGGGAACGTGCGCTTGTCCGACAGTTTCCGGTCGAGAATGATTTCCGAGTTACCGGTGCCCTTGAACTCCTCGAAGATCACCTCATCCATGCGGCTGCCGGTATCGATCAGCGCCGTCGCGATGATGGTCAACGACCCGCCTTCCTCAATGTTCCGCGCCGCGCCGAAGAAGCGTTTAGGGCGCTGCAGCGCATTGGCGTCCACGCCGCCGGTCAGCACCTTGCCCGACGAGGGCACCACGGTGTTGTAGGCGCGGGCGAGGCGAGTGATGCTGTCCAGCAGGATCACGACGTCACGCTTGTGCTCGACCAGCCGCTTGGCTTTTTCCAACACCATTTCGGTCACTTGCACGTGGCGGGTCGCCGGTTCGTCGAAGGTTGAGGCCACGACCTCGCCCTTCACGCTGCGGGCCATGTCGGTGACTTCTTCCGGCCGCTCATCGATCAGCAGCACGATCAGGAAGACTTCCGGATGATTGGCCGCGATGGCGGCGGCGATGTTTTGCAGCATCACCGTTTTACCGGTGCGCGGCGGTGCCACGATCAACGCGCGCTGGCCCTTGCCGATCGGCGAGATCAGGTCGATCACGCGCGGCGTGTTGTCTTTGGCGGGACCTTTCGCGACCGACTCGAAATTCTCCATCTCCATCTTCAGCCGCTCATCGGGATACAGCGGCGTCAGATTGTCGAAGTTGATCCTGTGGCGGACCGCGTCAGGCGATTCGAAATTGACCTGCTCGACCTTGGCGAGGGCGAAATACCGTTCACCATCCTTGGGGGAGCGGATCTGCCCCTCGACCGTGTCACCCGTGCGCAAACCGTAACGGCGCACCAAATTGGGACTGACGTAGATGTCGTCGGGGCCCGGCAGATAATTGGCTTCCGGACTGCGCAAATACCCGAACCCGTCGGGCAGGATCTCGAGCGTGCCTTCACCGAGGATGACCTGATCGGACTCAGCCAGGGTTTTCAGGATGGAGAACATGATGTCCTGCTTGCGCAAAGACGACACGTTTTCAATTTGCAGCGATTCCGCGAAGTTCAACAGCTCAGCGGGCGTTTTGGTTTTCAGCTCAGCAAGATGCATGATGGGTCTCGGGATATGTCATGGATTGTCTCTCATGGAGAGGCTCGCGCCGACGCGCACTCAGCGGGCGATCTTAACGGACTCGAACCCTGGGAGGTTCGCGCCTGACGGCGAACGTTCTGGAAAAGAAGGACTCAAGAATGGTCCTGAACCAGACCACGCCACTAACATCGCCACATTATGGGTGGGTGTCCGGCGCGTCAACGGAATCGTACCGGTTCGGAACATCACTCTTCGGGAGGGGCGGCGGCGATCGGGATCTCGCGTGCCTCGGGTTGATCGCCCATGCCTGGGGCGCTGCGTTCAAGTTCCTCGGCTTCGTTGTTTAATTGTTGCGCCTGATCTTCGCCACTTTGGAAGGACTGGCGATGGCGGCGCGGGTTATCGTTCTGGCCGCTGTTCTGATGCCCAACGTTCTGATGGCCGTTCATCTGGCTGCCCTGGTTCTGGCCGCCATGCTGACCACTTTGCTGGCCGCCGCCCTGGTTGCCTCCTTGTTGACCACCTTGCTGGCCCCCTTGGCCCTGTTGAGTGACCGCCTGATTCATCAGATTCAGGACGCGGAAATAATGCTCGGCATGCTGGAAATAGCCTTCCGCCATGACCCGGTCGCCGCCGCTGGTCGCGTCGCGGCCAAGCTGCAAATATTTCTCAAACAATTGCTGCGCGGTGCCACGGACACGCAAATCGGGTCCATTGCTGTCGAAGACATGGTTACGGTTGAGCGGAACGCCGCCTCCCGCATGGAGGCGAACAGGTCCGCCGCCCCCGCCACCCCCCCCGCCGCCCCCGCCGCCTGAGCGATGGTTGCGGCCCCGCATGCGTTTCATGTTCATATCGATGCCGTCGTGCTTTCCCGTTGTGGCGCGGTCCCGCGAGGGTATGGCGTGAGGGGTCTCCAGGCCGCTTATGGCAACAACCCAAGGAAATTTCCTCCGGCCAACCACGATCTATCGACGTTGGTAGCATTGCCCCGGTCTAACGATCACCCTGGGCGATTGGATACAGCCACGCTAAGCGGCACCATCAACTACTACACTATGCCGGTTACATGGTGGTGCCAATGGGTTTTTTCAGGGGGAGGCGCGAATTTCCTCAATGGGCGATCTCAGGGCCCAATCCGCAGCGATAAGGCTCGTGTAACACCGGACAAATCCAGCGCCCTATCGGTCGAGAACCCCGCCGCATCAGCCAGGGTCGAGACCGCCACCTCCTGTCCCAGACCCAATTCAAGCACCGCCACACCCGTTGGCGTCAACAATCCGGACATCGCCGCGATAATCGCGCGGTATGCGGTCAGCCCGTCGGCGCCACCGTCCAAGGCCGACACAGGCTCGTGATCGCGAACCTCGGGCATCAAATCCGCCAGCGCGGCCGTCTCTATATAAGGCGGGTTACTCAAAACCAGATCGAATCGGGAGGCCACGGCCTCGGCCCAATCCCCGCACAGAAACGCCGACCGCTCGCGCAACCCCAGATCCACGGCGTTGCGGCGGGCCAGGGCGGCGGCCGCCGCCACGCGATCGACGCCAATCCCAAACGCCGCCGGCCGCTCCGACAAAAACGCCAGCAACAGGCACCCGGTGCCACACCCCAGATCGAGCACGCGATACGCGCGATCGCGGTCCGGACAAGCGCGCAAAGCGGCCTCCACCACCGTTTCGCTGTCGGGACGTGGTACCAAAGTCACGGGGGAGACCCGGAAACATAGGCTCCAGAACTCACGCGAGCCGGTGATTTGCGCCAAAGGCACACGCCCCGCCCGGCGGGCCAGCAAGCTCTCGAAATCTGAGGACGGCGCGATTTGGTTCAGATCCCGCACAATATCCTCGGTCGCGCATCCCAACGCGTGCGCCAGCAGCAGGCGGGCGTCCAATCGGGCAGTATCGATCCCCGTATCCGCGAGGCGTTGGGCCGCGTCGCGCAATGTTTCAGCGATGGTGCGCGCGGCCTCCTGCGGGCCCGACACGGTCAATCCATCAGCCCGGAATGGGACGCGCAGCCACGCAAAAAGCCGGCGAGAGCGCGATGAAAATCGGGCTCGTCCAGCAGAAACGCGTCATGCCCCTTGTCGGTGGGGAATTCCACGAATGAGACGTTCGCTCCGGCCCGGTTCAAAGCGCGGGCGATCGCACGGCTTTCCGCCGTCGGGTAAAGCCAGTCGGAGGTGAAGGACGCCAGCAAGAACCGGGTTTTCGTGCCGCGAAAGGCATTGGCCAGGTCGCCTTTATAATCGGCGATCAGATCGAAATAGTCGGCGGCGCGGGTGATCGTCAGATACGAATTGGCGTCGAAACGCTGCACGAACGTGCTGCCCTGATGGCGCAAATAGCTCTCGACCTCAAACATTTCGCCGAACAGAGCGATCGCCTCGGACGGTTTTTTTGGCGCGTTCTGCAGACGGCGGCCGAATTTGCGGGTCAGCGCTTCCTCGGACAAATAGGTGATATGCGCGCACATCCGCGCGACCGCCAGGCCTTGCGCGGGGATCTTCCCGGTTTCCCAATACCGCCCGCCCGCCCAATGAGGATCGGCGAAGATGGCCTGACGCCCAACCTCGTGGAAGGCGATGTTCTGAGCTGAATGGTAAGCGGCGGTGGCGATCGGCAAAGCCGCGAACACAGCATCGGGATACGAGGCCGCCCATTCCAGCACCTGCATCCCGCCGACCGACCCGCCCATAACCGCGAACAGCCGCGTAATGCCCAGATGATCGATGAGTTGCTTTTGGGCATGCACCATGTCGCGGATCGTGATGGCCGGAAAATCCGTGCCCCAGGGCTCACCGGAGCCGTCGGGCCGGGGATCGCGCGGACCGGTGGAACCCATGCACCCGCCAAGCACATTGGCGCAGATGACAAAAAACCGATCGGTGTCGACCGGACGCCCAGGGCCCACGACCGTGTCCCACCAGCCGGGTTTACCGGTGATCGGGTGCGGCTCGGCGACATATTGATCGCCGGTCAGCGCGTGACACACCAGCACGGCGTTGGTTTTGGCCGCATTGAGGCGTCCATAGGTGCGATAGGCGACGGTATGGCTCGCGAGCGTGACGCCGCATTCCAGCGCGATGCCGGAGTCGAAACGCGCGCTGGTGTGTTCGAGCGGAGGGAACGTCTCAGTGTGATCCATAACCGGTCTCAAATAGGACAGCGGATGGGGTCCCGCAATGGCGGCGGGATCATGCGCCCGTGGGGATGTTGACCAGTCAGCCCATGGGATCGCACGCCTTGGCGGCGTCCAGATGCCGCGCGGCGATATTGGTGACGACGCGTTTGACCGCCATCACAGGGCCCTCCGTCCGGGTGGATCACACGGTGAACTGCTCGACGATGATCCGTTCCGACAGGCCCTGATCCGGATCGAACAGGACCGTGACGCTGACGGACCGGTCCTCCGCGACCGCGACCGAAACGACATCGCGCACCTCAGTGAAGTCCGCGACGGCGGCTGTGGGACGTTTGTCGCTTTCGAGGACTTCGAACAGAACCTCGGCGGTGCTTGGCAACAGCGCGCCGCGCCAGCGCCGCGGCCGGAAGGCGCTGATCGGGGTCAGCGGCAGCAGGTTCGCCGATAAAGGAACGATCGGCCCATGCGCGGACAAATTATACGCGGTCGATCCGGCCGGGGTGGAAATCAGCACGCCATCACAGGACAATTCCGCGAGCCGTATCCGCCCGTCGATCATGATGCGGATTTTCGCGGCCTGACGTTGTTGCCGTAACAAACTGACCTCGTTGAACGCCAGCGCCTCGATCACCGAACCGGTCACCGTCACCGCCGTCATGCGCAGCGGGTGCAGCACCGCCGCCTGCGCCCGCGCCAAACGTTCCGGTAAATCATCGACATTGAACGTGTTCATCAAAAACCCGACCGAACCCCGGTTCATCCCGTAAACCGGCACGTTCAGGTCCAGCACGCGATGGATCGTTTCCAACATCGCGCCATCGCCACCCAGGGCCACCACCACGTGTGCCTGTTCGCGCGGGCAATTGCCGTAACGGGCGACCAGTTGTTCCATCGCCTCCCGCGCGACCGGGGACGTCGCCGCCTCAAACGCGATATGGCCGGAGGCGACGGCGATCAAACGCGTTTCCGGTGTTCCAGCACGGGCATATCGCGGCGCACCCGGGCGGTGACCTTGGGGTCCAGCCGCGCCGTCGCCCAACCCATGCCGTCCGACACATTGGCGACCACGTGGCCCCAGGGATCGGCGATCATGGAATGGCCGAAGGTGAACCGCGCCTCGCCCTTACCCTCCAGATGCTTGCCCCAGGTGGCGGGAGCGGCGAACCAGCATTGCGTTTCGATCGCGCGGGCGCGGATCAACGCCTCCCAGTGATCCCGCCCGGTTGCGAGGGTGAAGGCCGAGGGCAGGAAAATCAGATCGGCGCCCTGTTCGCGCAGTTTCCAGAACAAATCCGGGAAACGCACATCGTAACAAATCGCGCACCCGACGGTGATCCCACCCGCCTCATACGTCACGACTTCATCGCCCGCGCCGTACGTGTTGCTTTCCTTGTATCCCGTGCCGTCAGGGGCGACGATGTCGAACAAATGCATTTTGCGGTAGCGGGCGAGCTCGTTTCCGTCGGGATTGAAAACGACGGTCGTGTTAAACAGTTTCTCCGGCCCCTTCTCGATGATCGAGCCGCCGTGGACATGCACGTTATGCCGCCGCGCGGTTTCCCGCATGAATTCATAGGCCTCGCCGCCGGGTTCATTGGAGCCTTTGACCGGCAATTCCTCGGCGTTTGCGTTGCGCACCGTGCGATCGCCGCCCAGGCTGTCCCAGACTTCCGGCAACGAAACGATATCCGGCTTGTCGGCGGCGACCGCGTTTTCGATCAAGACCCTCGCCTGAGCGATATTGGCGGCCTTATCGGCGCCGGGATTCATTTGAACGACGGTGACGCGCATTTCAACCTCCTTCGCCCCTGGGCGTTAACGTTGGAGAGAAGCGGATCGCCGCGCCGCTGGCAAGACGGGCTGCCACCGGGTCAATCGCCGGCCGGCCACAGCCACGCCGCGCCACGCACACCCGAGGAATCACCGTGCCGATTGCGTAACACCGGGGTCTCGATCACATCGCTGAACACGTACCGCTTCAGCAAAGGCGGGACGTCGCGATACAGATGCTCCATGTTGGACAGCCCACCGCCGAGGACGATCACGTCGGGGTCGAGGAAATTCACCACGACCGCCAGCCCGCGCGCCAGGCGGTCGGCGTGGCGGGCCAAAGCGGCGCGCGCCTTCGCCTCACCCGCGGCCGCGCGGGCCGGAAGATCAGACGCGTCGCGGGCGTCCTCGCCATCGCAATCGCGGGCCAGCGACGGACCGGCTAGCCAGGTTTCCTGACAGCCGTGCTTGCCGCACCAGCAGGCGGGACCAGGCGACTCCTCTTTCCTGGGCCAGGGCAACGGGTTGTGCCCCCATTCTCCGGCAACCCGGTGCGGACCCTGAATCACACGTCCATGCACGACGATGCCGCCGCCGCAGCCAGTGCCAAGGATGACGGCGAACACCACGGGTTGACCGGCGCCGGCGCCGTCGGTCGCCTCGCTCAGCGCGAAGCAATTGGCATCGTTCTCAACCCGGACCTCACGCGCCAGCAGACCCGACAGGTCGCGGTCCAACGCGTGACCATTCAACGCGATGGAGTTCGCGTTCTTCACCACACCGGTCGCCGGACTGATGACGCCCGGAATGCCGATCCCGACGCTCGCGGTCACGCCGATCCGCTGCTCGGCGGCGCGCACCAGATCCGCCAGAGCGCGCAGGGTGGAGTCGTAGCCGGACGGAGTCGCGATCCGTTCGCGCAGCGCTTCCTGACCGTCGGGGCCAAGCATCGCGATCTCGATCTTGGTGCCGCCGAGGTCGATGCCGATACGGTGATAAGACATGAGACCTCCCGCGCGATTCACTCCGGCTCGTTTCGCATGGCCCAGGACGCGCGCGAAGTATGGTGTTTTGGTCGCCTGCCCTTGCCCGGAACAGCCCAGATCCCCACAATGGAGGCATGAGCGAGACCTTGCTCGACGTCAAAGGCATGAATTGTCCGCTGCCTGTGCTGCGGGCCAACCGGTCGTTGCGCGCGATGGCGCCGGGAGCAAAATTACGCGTGCTCGCCACCGATCGCGCCGCCATCGCCGATTTTCGCGCGTTCTGCCACGAAACCGGGCATGCGCTGGTCGCGATGAGCGAGGAAGCCGGCGTGCTGAGCTTCGTCATTCGCCGCCGCGCCGATGTACCCGCGCCGAAAGACGCATGACGTGACCACCGCGCTGATCACCCATGCCGCGTGCCTGGAGCATGATCCAGGCCCGTATCATCCGGAATGTCCGGATCGGTTACGCGCCGTGCTGAAAGCGCTTGGCTCTCCTGAATTTGACGCGTTGCTCAGGTTCGAGGCGCCGCGCGCGACCCTGGAACAGTTGATGCGTGTCCACCCTCAAAAGATGGTCGAGGCGATCCTGGCGATCCGGCCGGAGGAGGGCGACGTTCAGAATATCGACGCCGACACGGCGATGAGCCATGGCAGCGCCGAGGCCGCGCTCCGCGCCGCGGGCGCCGCCGTTCACGCCGTCGACATGGTAATGGACGGCTCGGTCAGCAACGCCTTCGCCGCCGTGCGGCCGCCCGGTCATCACGCGGAACCCAATCGCCCCATGGGGTTCTGCCTGTTCAACAATGCCGCCGTCGCCGCACGCCACGCGCAAAAAGCCCACGGCCTGGCCCGCGTCGCCGTGGTCGATTTCGATGTGCATCACGGCAATGGAACCCAGGCGCTGTTCGCCGAGGATCCCGGCTTGTTCTACGCGTCCTCCCACCAAAGCCCGTTCTATCCCGGCACCGGCGAGGCGTGGGAGCGGGGCGGGTCGAACAACATCATCAACGTGCCACTGCGCGCGCGCGACGGTTCGGCCGCCTTTCGCGACGCCTGGGCCGCCACGATCATCCCCGAATTGTCGGCCTTCGCGCCGGACCTGCTGATCATCTCCGCCGGTTTCGACGCGCATCGAGAGGATCCGCTGGCGCAGATCCGGCTGGAGACTGAGGATTTCGCCTGGATCACCGAGGTGTTGCTGGCGGTCGGGCGGGAGCATTGCAAAGGGCGGGTGGTCTCCGTGCTGGAAGGCGGCTACGACCTCGAGGCTCTGGCCGCCGCCGCCGCCGTGCATGTGCGCGGCCTGATGGCGGCGTGACAATAGACCCCAACGGAAGCAGACCCATGACCGAAGCCAAACGCCCCGACGTCAACAAAATGTCGTTCGAGGAAGCGCTGGCCGAGCTGGAACTGATCGTCCGCGGCCTGGAGGGCGGACAACAGAAACTGGAGGACGCGATCACCGCCTATGAGCGCGGCGCGGCATTGCGCAAACATTGCGAGGCCAAACTGGCCGAGGCCGAGGCCCGGGTCGCCGCCATCGTCCGCACCGTCGATGGGACGGTCACCACGCGGGCCATGGACTGATTGTTTTGCATATTGGGGCATGCCGGAAAGCTTTCTGTAAGTTTTGCTCTGCTATAAATTGGGCTCTGTTCCCCTTGAACTGTCTTTTTGGCCGGGCCCTTCGTTGGACCCGGCCGTTTTTTATGGACGGCATCCGTCCCGTGGGGACGCGATGAAGCAGCGCGCGGATCTGATGCTGGTCGCGTTGGGCTTGGTGGAAAGCCGCGCGCGGGCGCAGGCGCTAATTATGGCGGGCAAGGTGTTCAACGGCGATCGCGCCGTGGCGAAAGCCGGCGATATGCTGCCCGAGGACGCGGCGTTGACTGTTCGGGGCCAGGACCATCCCTGGGTTTCGCGCGGCGGGCTGAAACTGGATCACGCCGTGCGCCATTTCGGTCTCTCGGCCGATGGGCTGATATGTTTGGATGTCGGCGCTTCGACCGGCGGGTTCACCGACGTGCTGTTGAGCCAAGGGGCCGCCCGGGTTCACGCGGTCGACGTGGGTCACGGGCAGCTGGCGTGGAAGTTGCGGAGCGATCCGCGGGTCATCGTGCATGAAAAAACCAACGCGCGGCATCTGACGGCCGAGGCGATCGCCGACCCGGTGGAGGCTTTGGTGTGCGACGCGAGTTTCATCGGATTGTCGACGCTGCTGCCCGCGCCGCTGTCCTTGTGCACCCCAGGCGCATGGGCTGTGGCGCTGATCAAACCGCAGTTCGAGGCCGGTCCGGGCGCGGTGGGTGCGAAGGGCGTCGTGCGGGATCCCGAGGTGCATCGCCAGGTGTGCGCGCGCGTCGAGGCCTGGTGGCGTGGGTTACCCGGCTGGTCCGTTCTCGGGATCGAGGAAAGCCCGATCACCGGTCCCGAGGGCAACAGGGAATTTCTGATCGCGGCGCGGTTTCAGGCACCTCGGTCGTCGTGATTCACGTTCAGGCGCGGCGGGTACTTCGCCATGTCAGAAGGTGTCGCAGGCCGCGCCGCTGATGCTCGGTGACAAGGCCAAGCAGAACAATCCCGGCAAGGGCCAGACCGATGATGGTCAGACGCGACAGGACACCATCGGCGGGATCGAGCCGAGCGCCATGCAGCAAGATCACCAGCAGCGGAATATGATACAAATAGATCGAGAGCGTGTAGGACGAAGCCCAGGAAATCGGACGGCGAAACGGCACGATGAAACGGCCAAGTGACACCAAATGCGCGGCGCCAATGAAGTTCATCATGACGACGACGGTCAGAATGTAGTCTCCGAAGACACCCTGGGATGAATGCATGCGCCAGGATTGACCTCCGGTCATCGCTTTCAACCAGTCGCGGCTGATCCGCGTCAGTTCCAACTCGTTGATCGCCACGTAAGCCAGAAAGCTTCCGGCGAACAACGCGATCGCCACCCCGTTGCTGAGCCGGATACGATCTCGCCAGTAATACAGCGCGACCCCCGCCAGCCAGCAAGGCGCCAAAATCATGATTTTTGGACCGGCGAGAGCGCACAGGATCGCGGTCACGATCCAGCGTGTCCGTCCGGTCAAAAACACGAACGCGCCATAACATGCGTAGTACCAGGCTTCGTAATTCAGCGACCAGAACGGCGCGTTGAACGGCGCCGAGATCGTCATGGTCCAATTCTCGCCAAGGAACAGCAGGTTCGCGACGGTTCCGGCGATCACGAAAGTCCATGAGCCATTGGGCGCGGCGGGGGCGGGCAACTCCGGGGTGGAGCCCAAAAACAGGCGGATGCAGACGCCAAGCGCGAGGGCAGGGATCGCGACGGACCATAGCCGGACCAACCGGTTCAACCCGTAATCCAATGGCCCCTGATCGCGTTGATCGCATACGAAAGCAATGACGAACCCGGACAGCACGAAAAATACCACGACGGCGTCGTGACCGAACACCGGCTCCCGCATGCCCGGAAAAAGCGCCGTGCTGTAATGGCTCGCCATGACCGCCAGCGCGGCGGCCACGCGCACCAGATCGAGCCAGACGGTCACGGCGGGCGATAATTTCACGCGCGGCCGCCCCGTTCAGACGTCGTCATGACGATCGGATCATGTTGGACGCGTGACAAATGACCTGTGACACCTCGGGCGGGATTCGCCGCCGCGTAGTATCGGGCGGCGCCGATTGCGAACGCGTAACACGGGCCGCATACAAAAACTCCCAATCGACGGTTGGTGTCTGGTTTTTTACCAGGCGGCGTCGAGGATGATCCGCACCGCCGGCGGGCCGTCGATCTTGCGCGGATTGGTGTGGATCCAGCGGTCATGCATCGATTGATCGGCGATCGCGTCCATCTGGTCCGCGCGCACCCCGACCGCGCGCAAAGTTCCCGGCAGCCCGAGGCCCGCGATCAGCGCCGCGACCGCGTCGGCGGCTTTCATACCGGGTTTGCCCAAGGCCTCGGACACCATCGCCTGGCGGGCGGCGTTGACCGGTTCATTGAAGCGCAGCACATGCGGCAGCATGACGCACGACGTATAGCCATGCGGCACATCGGCGGTGCCCCCCAGGACGTGGCCGATACCGTGGCTGGCGCCTTTCGACACGCCGTTTTGCGAGCCCATGATCGACATCCACGCGCCCAACTGACATTCCAGCCGCGCCGCCAGATCGGTGGGATCGGCCTTCACCGCCACCAACCCGCGGGACAGCAGCCGCAGCGCATGCATCGACGCACCGTCCGAGAACGGGGTCGGGTTGACCGAGCACAGATCCTCGACCGCGTGATCGACGGCGCGAATGCCGGTGGACAGGAACAGCCACTCCGGCGTGCGCACCGTCATGGCGGGATCCAGGATCACGGCCGTGGGCATCATCAGCGCGGTGCCGAAACTTTCCTTCACGTGACGCGCGGTATCGGTGCAGCCCGCGAACCAGGTGAACTCCCCAGCCGAGAGCGTGGTCGGCACGGCGATGAAGCGCACGGCGGGCGGGCGGGTCGGCGGGCGCTCGGTTTTGCCGTCCGGCGTGATGGTGGCGCGGAAGGCGTCCAGTTGGTCCGGTGTCGTGACGTCATTGCCAAGGCACAGCCCGACCATCTTGGCGGCGTCGGTGACCGAACCGCCGCCGACGGTCAATACCAAATCGGCCTTCGCCGCGCGCGCCTCGTTCGCCGCCGCGACCACGTCGACGCGCGGCGTATGGGCGCCGATTTTCGCGCACACGCCCGCGAGCCGGTTGCCAAGCACGTCGCGCACGCGATCGATCGTATCGGTTTCCCGTGCCAGGGTGCCGCTGGCCATCACATAGACCGCGCGGGAGTCGCGCAGGCGGATTTCCTCGGCCAACGCTTCCGCCAACGGTACGCCGTAGACAACGCGATCCATCGGCGGATAACGATGTATTCCGCGATCCATTTCGGTCACGGTTTTTTCGCGCAGAACGCGTCGAGCATCGCGGTTTCAATGTTGGCGCCTTCAAAGCCGGCGGCGATGCGCGTGTAAAGCTCGGCCGCGCCGTGAAAGAATTTGGCGCCCGCCGGATCTTCCCCGACGAAAGCGGCGATTTCTTCCATCTCGGCAACCCAACGATACGACTTCGAATA
>JAYVXQ010000257.1:0-15134 GCA_043785025.1 Acetobacteraceae bacterium | reverse complement strand
CCAACGGACGCGCGCCATACAGCCTGTCGTAGCCACGCTCGGCGAGCCATTCCTTCGCCGCCGACGACGCCTCGATCGTCACGTTGCGGTCGGCGAGCTGCGCCTCCAACTGCATGACGAATTTCTCCACGACGCGGCCGACGATTTCCGGCGTCAGCGCGGCGAAGCCGATGGTCGCATCCAGGCGGTTGCGGAATTCGGGGGTGAACAGGCGCTTGATCGCCTCCCCATCCTCGCCCTCGCGCGCCTCGCGGCCGAAGCCGATGGCTTCCTTCGCCATGTCGGACGCACCCGCGTTGGTCGTCATGATCAGGATGATGTTACGGAAGTCGACCGATTTGCCGTTGTGATCGGTCAGTTTTCCGTGATCCATGATCTGCAGCAGGATGTTGAACAGATCGGGATGCGCTTTCTCGATCTCATCCAGCAACAGCACCGCGTGCGGATGCTGATCGATCGCGTCGGTCAGCAACCCGCCCTGGTCGAACCCGACATAGCCCGGTGGCGCCCCGATCAAACGCGAGACGCTGTGCCGTTCCATGTATTCGGACATGTCGAAGCGGATCAGTTCGATGCCCATGGTGGACGCCAATTGCCGCGCCACCTCGGTCTTGCCGACGCCGGTCGGGCCCGAGAACAAATAATTGCCGATCGGTTTCTCCGGCTCCCGCAAGCCCGCGCGGGCGAGCTTGATCGCGGCGGCCAGCGCCTCGATCGCCTTGTTCTGGCCGAACACCATGCCTTTCAGGTCGCGTTCCAGATTGCGCAGGGTTTCCTTGTCGTCGGCGGACACGCTTTTGGGGGGAATGCGCGCGATCTTGGCGACGATCTCCTCCACGTCCTTCAGCGTCACGGTCTTGCGGCGTTTGTTCTCCGGTAGCAACATCCGCGACGCCCCGACCTCATCGATCACGTCGATCGCCTTGTCCGGCAGTTTCCGGTCGTTGATGTATTTGGCGGAGAGTTCGACGGCGGCGCGGATCGCCTCATCGGTGTAGCGAACCTTGTGGTGTTTTTCATAGTTGGTTTTCAGGCCGCGCAGGATCTTGATGCTGTCCTCGATGCTTGGCTCGTTGACGTCGATTTTCTGGAATCGGCGGACCAGCGCGCGGTCCTTTTCGAAGTAGTTACGGAATTCCTTGTATGTCGTGCTGCCGATGCAGCGCATGTTGCCCGAAGCCAGAGCCGGTTTCAGCAGGTTGGACGCATCCATCGCCCCGCCGCTGGTCGCACCCGCGCCGATCACCGTGTGAATTTCGTCGATGAACAGGATCGCGCCGGGATGCGCTTCCAGCTCGTTGACGACAGCTTTCAACCGTTCCTCAAAATCGCCGCGATACCGCGTGCCCGCCAGCAGCGCGCCCATGTCCAGCGCGAAGATGGTCGATTTCGCCAGCACTTCGGGCACATCGCCCTCGACGATCCGCTTCGCCAGGCCCTCGGCGATCGCGGTTTTGCCGACGCCGGGATCGCCGACATACAGCGGATTGTTCTTGGTGCGGCGGCACAGGATCTGGATCGTCCGCTCGATTTCCATATCGCGGCCAATCAGCGGATCGATCTTTCCGGCCTGCGCTTTCTTGTTCAGGTTGACGCAGTAATTGGTCAGGGCGTCCTGATTGCCGCGGCGGCTTGGCTTTTCCTCGCGCTCCTGCTCCGGCGTGTTTTCGTTTGGCGTCTGGTTATTGGCGCCGAGGACCGGCCGTTGCGCGGACCGCCCAGGCGCTTTGGCGATGCCGTGGCTGATGAAGTTGACCGCGTCGAGGCGCGTCATGTCCTGCATTTGCAGGAAATACACCGCGTGGCTTTCCCGCTCGCTGAACAGGGCCACCAGCACGTTGGCGCCGGTCACCTCATCGCGGCCCGAGGACTGCACATGGATCGCGGCGCGTTGCACCACGCGCTGGAACCCGGCGGTCGGTTTCGGATCGCCGGGCCGGTCGGTCGCCAGACCCGCGAGGTCCTTGTCCAGGAACTCCCCCAGATCGGTGCGCAGTTTGTCCAGATCCAGACCGCAGGCTTTCAACACCGTCGCGGCGTCGGAGTCATCGGTCAGTCCCAGAAGCAAATGCTCCAGGGTCGCGTATTCGTGACGGCGTTCGCTGGCCAGGGATAAGGCCCGGTGAAGCGTCTGCTCCAGATTGCGTGACAGCATGGGGTCCTGGCTCCTGATTTGGCGGACTCTGGGGAGAGTCCTGGAGAGCGTTTCAAAAAAATGTCGTGAAACAGCGGGAAACGCCCGTCATTCCTTCTCGATCGTGCATTGCAGCGGGTGCTGGTTCTGCCGCGCGAGATCCATCACCTGGGTCACTTTGGTTTCAGCGACCTCGTATGTATACACCCCGCAGACACCGACACCGCGCCGATGCACGTGCAGCATGATTTTGGTCGCCTCGTCACGGTTTTTCTGAAAAAACCGTTCCAGCACATGCACGACGAATTCCATCGGCGTGTAGTCGTCGTTCAGCATCAGGACCTTATACATGGCGGGTTTGCGCGTTTTTGGCCGCGCCTTGACCACCACATTGGTGTTCGGGTTTTCGGTATTCCCGCCTCCGCGCCTGTCGCCGTCGCTCATGGTTCAGCCCTCATTCAACGCCCCCGCGTTCCGCCGGATCCGTCCACTCGTTAAAATCATCATACCGGACCAAACCCATCTCGTGGAAGCATCCTGTCGTGTCCTCGTTAACGGAGGTTCGCGCGTCCGCCTCCATTCGGCAAGAGGGACGTTAAGAGGGACGTTAATGGGGACGTTAATGGGGACATTGATTGGGACGTTGGTTCGGACGTTGGTGGGGAACGTTTCATGGCGGACCCGGACCATCCGGCGCCCGAACGAAGATGGGGTGCCGCGGCCGGGAACCAAGAGCGGCGGGCGATCAATCCCACCCCTTTTCCTGATGCAGAACGAAACCGGCGGGCCGGGTCATGGTTCTGGGATCGCGGCCCGGGTGCCAGGCGTTGGCGTCGAAGCGGAAACCGTTCACCGCGTCCGCCGCGCCGGACACCACGAACAGCAGCGGTGCCACCATGTCATCGGGTTCCACCAGCAGCGGCGTCGCGCTGGCGGCCGAGCGCGCCCGCATCTCCTTCGCCATCCCCGGCGTGTTCGCTCCCGCGCCGGGATTGACGATATTCACCGTCACACCGCTGCCCGCCAGTTCCGTAGCCCAGATTTCGGTGGCCATTTCCAACGCGGCCTTGGACGCGCCATAGGCCGCGCTGCCCGCCCGGTTCATCGTGTCGAGCTTGGTGGTCACGTTCACCACGCGTCCCCAGCCCGCTTTCAGCATCAGCGGCACGGCGCGGCGCGCCATCTGATCGGCGGCGACGAAATTCGTGTCCATGACCGCCTGCAGGGTCGCGTCACTCACCTCCCAAAATTTTTGCGGGGTTGCGCGGGTGAACCGGGTCGGATCGATGAAGGTGAAGGTCAGACCGGCGTTGTTGACCAAAATGGCGGGATCGGCGCCGAAGCGCGCGCGCGTCTGCTCGAAAACCCCATCGCACGCCGCCGGTTGGCGCAAATCCGCCACCAGAGGCAGTAAACCGGCGGCGGTCGGGCCCGCCAGGGTCAGCATCTCGTCGGTGTCCGCGGCGATGTGTCCGACCGCCGTCACGCGATGCCCGGTTGCCAGCAAGCCCAATGCCATGGCGCGTCCCAGACCGCGAAGGCCGCCGGTGACGATCGCGATTCTGTCCGTCATGGCGTATCCCGTGTGTCATTGCTGACCGCCGATGTCCGCGCGTGACCCGCCTGGAGGCCTGGAATCATAAACGCCCGGACCTTACGATCCGGGCGCATAAGACTTTGGCGCGACCCTCAGGTCAAACCATTGATGGTTCAGGCGGCTTTGCCAAACTTCTCGACCGCGACCGTGACGCGGGCCGTGATCGGCGCCAGCGCCTGCTCGGTCAGCTTGATCGACGCGTCGGCCATTTTGTTGGACTCGGCCATCGCCTTCTCGAACGCGGTTTTCGCGAAGGCGGCCTGCATTTCCATGGCCTCTTTCACCGACTTCGCCGCGGTCATCGCCTTCAGCGTGCTGACCGACTCGTCGAACGAGGTTTTCGCCGTGCTGGCGAACGCCTTCGATATTTCCTGCATGCCCGAAGCCCAGATCTGGCTGGATTTCAGGAACGCCTCGGCATTGGCCTGGCCGAACGCGACGAGGTCTTCGGTGCTTTTCATCATGGTCGAAATTCCTTGTTGAAGCGTGGGTTTGGTCGGCGTCATCGTCGTCGTCACGAGAGACAGTGCTTTCTCGGCCATCTCGGGGATCGGCTTCGGAGCGGCCATGACGGCGTCGGGTACGAGCGTGGGGATCGGCATTGGCGCCTCAGGTTCTGGCATGTGTTCGATGACCGCGGTCGCGACGTCCATCTGGGCGGTCATCATCGGGGGGGGCTCAACCATCGCGGGCGGTTCAAACATGGGCTCCGGGTCGATCGGAGCGGCCGCCACGACCTCAGGTACTGGGCTGAACGGCGGCGTAATCTCTTTCAAAGGTGAGACCATGCGCGGCTGGTTACCCATCCGTGGCTTTTGGCTCATTTTCGTGTCTCCTCGTTATAAATTCGGAGCTTGGACCAAGGGCCAGGCGCGATCGTCCAAATCCGGAACAAACCCGCGGCAGCGCTTTGCGGCACTGCACAAGCCGGGGTATAGACGGCGCGCTCAGACGGATCAAGCAAGAAATGTTGCGTCGCACAAAAAATTTTCGTGACCATCCACAGACGCTGCACGCCGTTCTCATCAAAAATTAAAGAACGGCTTATAACCTGTTCAAATTTATGATTTTAACTCTGGACGGCCGCGCCCGCCGCTGGTTACATGCGCGCCAGGATGATCCAGCGATCAACGCGGGATGAAAAAAACCGTGAGCCAGAGCAGGAAGCCCCGATGACGTATCAGCGGAAACGACCCCAGCCGCCGCGCCGCGCCACACTCGCGGTCACCACCTTCCTTCTGCTCACATTCGCGTGTCTCACTCCGCTATGGGCCCAGGTAGGGTCGTCAAGGTATAGCGCGATCGTGGTGGACGCGCGGGGCGGGCGCATCATTTCCGGCGTCAATCAGGACGAACTCCGTTTCCCCGCCAGCCTGACAAAGCTCATGACTTTGTACATGACGTTCGAAGCGTTGCGTGACCGCCGCATCGCACTCTCGGACTACGTGCCCGTCTCCGCATGGGCCGCCGCCCAACCGCCGTCGAAACTTGGCCTGCGCCCGGGTGACGCGCTGACGGTCGAGCAGGCGATTCTCAGCATGGTCACCAAGTCCGCCAATGACGTCGCCGCCGCCCTGGGCGAGTATTTGGGCGGCAGCGAAGATCGATTCGCGCAAATGATGACCCTGCGGGCGCGCGCCTTGGGCATGAACCGCACCAGTTTCCGCAACGCCTCGGGCCTGCCGGATGCCAATCAATGGAGCACGGCGCGCGATCTCGCGACCCTCGGCCGCAGACTGGTGATCGATTTCCCGCAACTTTATGGATATTTCGCGGTGCCCGGCATGGTCTGGCGCAATCGTGTCATTCCCAATCACGACAATCTGCTGCGCAGCTATCCCGGCGCGGACGGCATGAAGACCGGGTATACCGGGGACGCGGGTTATAATCTGGTGACCAGCGCGGTGCGCGGCGGCAACCGTCTCATCGGCGTCGTACTGGGCGCCGGATCGGTCGCCGAGCGCGATCAACACATGGCCTTGCTGTTGGACGGCGGCTTCGGTCAGCCCTCCAGTCCCCAGGCCGCCTCATCTTTGGGCCGTTTCGGCGGCGGCCTGGTCGCCTTGGCCAACGCGGCGACGTTGAACCCGTTCCGCGCCGCCTCGCTCGTGGCCTCCCCCGCCCCCGACGCCCGGGCCATCGCACTCAGAAACCGTGGCGTGCAGGCGGGCGCGTTCCAGGCCGAGCGCAACGCGTGGGAGGTTACGCAACAGGCCGCCCGCATCGCCCCGTCCGGGCAACCACGCGTGCAACCGGTCATCAGCGGCCGCCACACGCTGTATCACGCGCAATTATTGGGGCTGAGCGACACCGAAGCGCGCAGCGTCTGCGCCAATCTGCCGAAACGCGGGTCGGCGTGTCAGATATTTCGCGTCGAGGCGAGCCGCTGAGTCCGCTGTCAGCTACCACGCGTACCGCTCGCGGTTGACGGACCGGTCCAACCCGCGACACCCTCCGGCGATGAAGCGTTCGCCGTCCATCCGGTCCCCGGTCCATGCGACTCACCTCGCGCGGAGGGGTTTCCCGAACCGGCCGGTCAAAACGCGATAAACGGAGGATCCAGACCATGACCGACATCACCATTCTCGCCACCGGCCTCGGCTTTCCCGAGGGGCCCGTCGTCTGCGCCGATGGCTCGATCGTGCTGACCGAGATCCGGAACAATCAATGCTCCCGCGTCACGCCCGACGGAAAAGTCACGATCTTTTCAAAATGCGGCGGCGGACCGAACGGGCTGGCGATCGGACCGGACGGATTTTTCTATCTGTGTAACAATGGCGGCAGTCTTTATGTCGAGGGCCATTCGATGGGCGTCGGCCCGCACCCCGACTATAAATTCGGCTCCGTGCAACGGCTGGATCCGAAAACCGGCGCGGCGACGCTTCTTTATAAGGAGGTGAACGGGCACAGCTTGTCCGCCCCGAACGATCTGGTGTTCGACACCGCCGGCGGATTTTATTTCACCGACCTCGGCAAACGTTACGCCCGCCATCGCGATCACGGCGGCCTGTATTACGCGCTGCCCGATGGGTCGAAAGTCACTCAGATCGCGTTCCCGATCCTCAGCCCGAACGGCTGCGGCCTGTCGCCTGATGGCAAGACGCTTTACGCGGCCGATACCGAGGGCGCGCGGCTCTGGGCTTTTGAGATCGAGGCGCCGGGCGTTCTCAAGGCCCCGAAACCGCATCATCCGCACAGTGGCCGCGTCGTCGCGGGACTGCCGGGGAACGCGCGGTTCGACAGCCTGGCGGTGCTGGAAAACGGCAATATCTGTGTGGCGACGCTGACGACCGGCTTCATCACCGAGATTTCGCCCGCGGGCGACATCGTCCGCGCGGTGAAGATGCCGGATGCCTATCCCACCAATATCTGCTTCGGCGGGCCGGACATGCGCACGGCCTATGTCACGCTGTCCGACACCGGCCGCCTTGGCTCCCTGCAATGGCCCACGCCGGGTCTGCGGTTGAATTTCAACTGATCACGGTTCGGTCACGGGGACGCGTCTGATATCATTGTGACGCGCCCTGGTGCCTTGTGGCGTTTGATTTTGACCGCGATGGCGTGGCTGATCGCCGCGGTCGCTGGCGCCATCGTGGCCGGCGCGCTCGCCAGCATCGCCGTCGGGACCGCGCGTGGTGTGTCCATCCCGGCGCTGGCCGCGAACGACAAGATCATCGTCGTCCTGATCGCCGCCTGCGGGCTGCAAATCACCATGCTTCTGGGCTCCCTGATCCAGGCCCGCCGCGCCGGGGAGGGATCGATCCGCGCCGGTTTGGGCTGGAGACCCACGCGGCGCAAACCGGTGATCGCCCTGCTGTGCCTCGCGGCGCTGATGTGGATGGGGTGTTTCATTGCGTTGACGGTCTGGTTCCCGGCGCTGCGCGACCTGGTGAAATCCGCCACCCCCGATTTGCTGGCCCATGCCGATCAGCTCGGGCTCGCCGGAGCCATCGCCCGCGTGCTTCTGCTGGCCGCGCTGGCGCCGCTGTCCGAGGAATTTTTCTTCCGTGGCTGGTTGTGGGAGGCGTTGCGGACCCGCGGGGTCTCGACGTTGCCGATCGCGCTGCTGACAACCTTGCCCTGGCTGCTGCTGCATGGGTTGGATACGCCGTGGCGCATCGTGTTCCTGCTGCCCGCCGCGTTGATCTTTTCCACCGCCCGGATCATGGGCCGTGGTGTCCGGGCGTCGCTGTGCGTGCACGTGACCAATAATCTGGCGATCGTGCTGCTGCAGATCGCGGCGGCGGCGTCCGGAGCCAGCGCGACGGGCTGAAAAAAAGCTTGTGCCGGTTGGCCCAGATGCTATGGGTGCCGCCCGCTGAATGTTCGGCGGTTACATGCGCGTGCGTTGTGACGCCGACCCATTCGGCGGGACGCACGGTTCACAGACAGGAGATGGCTCTCGGTGCAAGTCCTCGTTCGCGATAACAATGTCGATCAGGCGCTCAAGGCGTTAAAGAAAAAAATGCAACGTGAGGGCATTTTCCGCGAGATGAAGCTCCGCCGCCACTACGAAAAGCCGTCCGAGCGCCGTGCCCGCGAAGCCGCCGAGGCTGTCCGCCGCGCGCGTAAGCTGGAGCGGAAACGTCTGGAACGTGAGGGCTTCTGAGCCTTCAGGTTCGGGCGAATGACCAGGGCGGTTTCCGATCGCGTAGGCTCACGGAACCCGCTCTGCTACTTTTTTAGCGAGCATCTTGATCCAGTCAGATGTGGCCACCTGACTGGACGATTCTGTTGGGGGGCACGCATCAGCGGAGCCCCTTTTTCATGTCTCCCGCCGCCGCGGTATCGCGATCAGCATCGCCAGAAACAACGCCGTGGTCAGCGTGAACTGCGCCGTCGCGAAGGCATGGGCGAACCCGCGCTCGGAGTGATCGTCGCCCAACGTGGTGAAGAACAGACCGCCAATGGCCGCGGCGCTGAGGGCCGCGCCGATTTGCAGCGCCGAGTTCACGATCCCCGCCGCGAGACCCGCCTGGTGCGCCGGAATATGGCCGAGGACGGTGTTATACAGCCGGGGAAACGCGATGCCCTGACCGAACCCGGCCACCAGCACCGCCAGCGTCACCCATTCCGGCCGGTCTCCCCGTTCAATCAGCGCCGCGATGGCGAAATACCCGGCGGTCTGAATGCTCATGCCGATCGCCAGCAATTTCGGCCGTAACCGCACCAGCGGCGCGCTGAGCAGCGGTCCGGCGAACAGCCCGATCCCGTACGGCACGATCGCGAGGCCGGTGTGCAGCGGATCGACGCCACGCCCTTCCTGTTGATACAGACCGAACAGAAAATAGAACGAGGTCGTGAAGAAAAACAATGTCGCGACCAGCACGCCGCGGCGAAAACTCGGGATCGCGAACAGCCGCATATCGACCAGCGGCTTGCCGCCGGCCAAGGTCAGAAGCCGCTCATGGCGCAGGAATATCGCGACCAGCACGGGTGACGCCGCCATGATCGCGAAAGCCCAGACCGGCCAGCCCGCCTCCCGCCCGAGCGACAGCGGCACGATCAAACAGCCGAGGGCCAGGGAGATCAGTACGGACCCCACGATATCCAGCCGCTCCCGTCCGGAACCCGCCGTTTCCGGCACCAGCCGCCACGCCAACCCAATGATCACCGCGCAGAGCGGCAATTTCAGCAGGAACACGGTGCGCCACCCCAGATCGAGCGGGTTCCATTGCACGAGCGCTCCGCCGGCGAATTGCCCGATCACGGCGGCGAGCCCCATCATCACCGCATAGGCGCTCAACGCCCGCGCCAATTCCCGATCATCCGCGCACAAAGCCCGGATCGAGGCGAGAACCTGCGGCACCAGCAAGGCCGCCGAAACGCCTTGCACCGCGCGGCCCGCCAGCAAATGCGCCGGCGATAACGCGAGGCCGCAGATCAGGTTCGCCAGCGTGAACCCCGCCATCCCGATCAAAAACAGCCGCCGCCGTCCATACAGGTCGCCCAACCGCCCGCCGGTAATCAAAAACACCGCGTAGCAAGCGGCATAGCCCGAGATCACCAATTGCAACGCCGCCTGCGACGCCGCGAGATCGGCATGGATCGACGGCAGCGCGACATTGACGATGAAGAAATCGACCGGCGGCAAAAAAGCGCCCCCCATCAGGACCGCCAGGGCGATCCAGCGCCTTGTGGCGTTTGGGTCGTTTGCACGTGTCAGTGAAAAGTCCGCCGGTTGGGGGTTTGAAATCGGACACGCCCAAGGCGCCGATCCTCGCTGGCCGTCAAGGCGTCGCGCCGCCGTTCATTGCGCCGCGAAGCGCGCGAAACTCACCGCCAGGATCTCGTAAATCGGCCGCTTGAACAGAACCGCCATTGCCGGAAGATCGCGCAACGCCGCCCATCGCCAGGCGTCGAACTCGGGGTGCGGATCCAGATCCAGCCGGATATCGCTGTCCTCGCCGGTAAACCGCAGGGCGAACCAGCGCTGGCGCTGCCCGCGGAAACGACCGCCGAGGGCGACACCGACAAGCTCCGGCGGCAGATCGTAGGTCAGCCAGGCATCGTGCTCACCGATGACCTCGGCGCGATCGGTACCGACTTCCTCGGCGAGTTCCCGTAACACGGCCTCACGCGGATTTTCATGATCGTCGATGCCGCCTTGCGGCAATTGCCAGCCGCCGGCGGGCCCCTCGGCGTTCGGCGGGCCGGCGCGGCGCGCCACCAGGATCAGGCCGTCGCGATTGAACAAAACCGCGCCAACATTGGGGCGATAGGGCAGCACACTCAATGGGCGCGTTCCGTCACGCGGATCACCGGCTCGACCGGCGCGATCGTCAGCGCGGACACCGGCGCCAGCGCCGCGCCGCGTTCCGCCAAACGCAGGCTCCAGGCCGCGATCCGCGCCACCACGACGGGTGCGGGCCGCGTCACGAGGCCAAGCGCCGCGCCCTGATCTTTGGCCAATTGTTCCAGCCGCGCCAGTTTGCGGTCGATCGCCTCGACCTCCATCGGCTCATCGATGACCAGATCGGCATGCCGTCCCCAAACCTTCGTCATCGGCTCCTTCCACACCGGCTCCCCCGTCACGCGGGGATCGATATACAGCAACCCGCGCGAGGCGAGTTCCGACAATATCCGGTCCATCTGATCCGGCATGCCCGCCAAACGCTCCCCGCGCATCGTGCCGGTAATGCCCACGGCGCCCGCGTATCCGTCGATGCGCGACAGGATCCAACGCAAGCGGCCCGCATTGGCGGTCGTCGACAGACTGGTCAGCAACGTCGACGGCCCAGGATCGTTGAGTGGAAAGCCGGCGGGTTCCAGGGGCAATTCGAGGAGATATTCATGTCCGGTGGCGCGCGCGGTCGCCAGCAGCCGGGTCAGGCCAGTGCCCTTGGCCGCGGCATAAGGCGACACGCCCAGAGACACCGCACCCGGTAACGCCCGGATCGCGGCATCGCTCTCCGCCTCATTCAAGCCCACTCCCGCCATCAACACCCCAATCCTGGGCCGGCGCGAACTCGGGTCGAAGCCCGCCGCGTAAACCCGCATCGGCGCGCGGCCATCATTGGCCACGCGAGGCAAATGTTCCGGGGTTTTATGATCGGAGTCCGCCAGCTCCGCCGGTTCCAGCATCGCGGGGTCGGGATCGGCGATCGGACCCGCCTCACCCCGGCCCGATCCGGCGACGGCCAATGGGGCCGGCCGAGCGACCACCACGACATTGGTCAGATCGTCGCGCGCGGCCGGGCCTTGACTCGCGGGCGGCGCCTTCACGATTTTCACCACCGCGTTGGGCGGGCCAAGAATTTGCAAAATGCCGCCGCCAGACAGCAGCAGCGTCAGCGCGCCCAACCAGAACAGACCCAACCGGCGCCATCCCGCGCGGTCTTTGGATCCCGTGTCACCGGCTGTTTGCGCCATATCGTCTCCCTCGGGCGATGTCCATGCGCCAAAGCGCGCGGATGCCACTCTCATCATTTCCGTCGAGAGCATCATCCGGAGTGAGACGGATAACGCCCTACCGCGCGGATGCGCTTTTCTGCTGAATCATCGCCTTCGCCAGGACGACGGCTTGTCGTAGCTGAAAATCCGTTTCATCGGGTTTCAACGGATCGAATTTCGGGAATTCCGCCGGCGGTTTGTCGGGAATTTGCTTCGCGATCGGCGGCAGATCGGTGCGCGGCGGTATAGCCTGCGCCGGCGTTCCGCCACTATTGCTCAGCACGCGGTTGTAATCAGACTCCCGCTCCAACCCGAAACTCACCGAGGCTTCCCGCGATTCATGCACCAGCACATCCGGCACGATCCCGGTCGCCTGGATCGAGCGTCCGGACGGCGTGTAGTACCGCGCGGTCGTGAGCCGCATCGCGCCGCCGCCGGGCAGCGGGATCACGGTCTGCACCGACCCCTTGCCGAAGCTTTTGATGCCCACGAGCACCGCGCGGCGATGATCCTGCAACGCCCCCGCGACGATTTCCGACGCGGACGCCGAGCCGTTGTTCACCAGCACCACCAGCGGCGCGCCGTTCAGGATATCGGTGCCGCGCGCATCCCAGCGCTGGCTGTCCTCGGTATGCCGCGCGCGGGTCGAAACGATCTCCCCCTGCTCGATGAAGTCTGACGACACCGCGATCGCCTGATCCAGCAACCCGCCGGGATCGTTGCGCAGATCGAGGATCAAAGCGCGCAGCTCGCCGCCCGATTTGGCTTTCAGGTCCTTCACCGCCGCGCGCACGCCGGCGTCGGCCTTCTCGGTGAATTGCGACAGGCGGATATAGCCGATGTTGTCGGTCTGCATCCGCGACTTCACGACCTGAATGCGGATGATTTCCCGCACCACCGCGATTTCCAGCGGCTTGTCGACGCCGTTGCGCTTGATGGTCAGCGTGATTTTCGAATTGGGCGCGCCGCGCATCCGGTCGACCGCGTCATTCAGCGTCAGGCCAAGCACGGTCTTGCCATCCAGCGCCGTGATAATATCGCCCGCTTTCAGACCGGCCCGGAACGCGGGCGTATCGTCGATCGGCGAGACGACCTTGATCAGGCCCTTATCCTCGGTCACCTCAAGCCCCAGACCGCCGAATTCGCCTTTGGTCTGGACCTGCATGTCCTTGAACGCCTTGGCGTTCATATAGGAGCTGTGCGGGTCGAGGCCGGTCAACATGCCGTTGATGGCGTTTTCCAGCACCTCCTTGTCGTTGACGGGATCGACATATTCGGCGCGCACACGCTCGAACACATCGCCGAAGACTTTCAGGAACTGGGTTGCGTCACCGCGCGCCTGATCCGCCGCGACGGCGCGGCCCAAGACATGGGCTGTCGGTCCGATGGCGATTCCGGCCACAAACGCCGCGCCCAATAATAGCCCATTCCGAAAACGCCGCTGGCGGAACTGCATTCTTTCTACCCCTCAGGCGCGTCGCTCGGGGCCGGACCACATCCGGCGCTTTGCTCCGCGGCATGGTTTTCACACGAGAGCCGTATCCACATCTTTTCACCCAGCGTGATAGGTAGCGTCCAGCATTCATTTTCATAGGGCGGGAATGCTAATGAATCGTTACCACCGGAAAGTTTTTCCAGACCGTCTTATCCCAGCGCCGATTGAGCCGCCCGAGATAGGTCAGCCCGCCCGTCTTAGCCCGCCCGCCTTAGCCCGCCCGCCTTAGCCCGCCGGTCTTAGCCAGGGCGCGGGATTGACCGGCCGCCCGCCTTTCCGCAACTCAAAATACAGCATCGGCGGCACGAACGCGTTGCCCTCCGCCGCCCGAATCGCGGCGGATGTTTCCGTCCGCATCGCGCCCACCGTATCGCCGCTTTGCACGGCTTTGCCGGGTGAAACCGCGGCCTGCTCCAACCCGCTGAGCACCGCGTGATATTGGCCGCCGCAATCGATGATGATCAACAATCCGTAGCCGCGAAACGAATCGGCGTAGGCCACCGTGCCGCCGCAGGGCGCGACGACGGCGGCGCCGGCCCGGGTTTGCCAGGACATGCCGGTGGCGGGCTCGCCGTCCTCGGGGTCGCCCCAGCCGCGCACCAGCGTGCCCGCGATCGGCGTGACCAACTGTCCCGTGGGCCGCGCGCCGGCCGACAGAGCACCCGCGCCGGCCGGTTGACTGAGCGCCGCCTGGCGCAATCGCGCCGCGTCCGCCGCCGTTAATCTTTGGTCACGATCGGCCCGCAGCGCGTCCTCTTTCGCCTGCGCCTCCTCCAGCCGCCGTTGCATCACCAGAACCTGCAACATCGATTGCAGATTTTTCGCCCGCGCCGCCTCGGCCGCCGCGTGACGCGCCGCATCGGCGGCATCCTGTTCCGCGCCCTGGCGCCGGTCCCGCGCGGATTTGAGCTTCTGAGCCAGATCCTCCGCTTCCCGCGCCCGCTCCACTTTCGCCGCCGCCAGCTTCGGCAGCAGCTCCTCCGAACTTCGGGTCGCCGCTTCCAGCGCCTTCTGATCCTCGGCCAGAGACCGGGTCTCGACCTCCGCCTGATGCGCGAGGCCGCGCAGCACGATCACGCCCCGGACCGCCTGCTCGGCGGGCAGGCCGGAGGCGAGCAGCGTCTCGATTGGGAACGCCGACAGCCGCACCATCAGCGGCATCATCGGCCGTAACAGGGCGGCGCGGCGCTCGATCCGCTTGCGCGCCTCGGCCTTGCTGTCTTCGATATCGGCGAGGTGCCGGGTCATTTGATCCACCGCGGCCCCCGCCGCTTTCAGTCGCGCGAAGGCCTCGCTTTGCGCCGTGGTGAGTTTCTTCTCCTCCGCCAGGGCCGCGGCGGCTTTTTCGGTGGCCTCCCGGTGCGCGTCGATCTCCACCGCGCGCAGGCGTTCGGCCTGTTCGACCCGCTGGCGTGCCGCTTGCTCCCGGTCTGATCCCGGCGGAGGGGCCGCGATCGGCGTGGGGTCTGGCGTGGCCGCCCGTGGCTTCGCCTCCGTCCCGCGGCGGGCAACGGACTCGCCTCCGGCTTTCGCCGCCGCCGCATCGCGCGGTTTCGTGCCAGGCGGGCGCGGTTCCGGCGTTTGAAGCACCGGCGTTTGAAGCACCGGCGTTTGGGTCGCCGGCGTTTGCGCTTCCGCCCGCATCGTCAACAGCAGCAAAACCGCGAGGATCTTATGGCGCTGGTGCATGGCTCAGGATCGATTGTCCGGTCATTTCGCGCGGTTGGGCGAGGCCCATCAGTGTCAGCAACGTCGGCGCGAGGTCGGACAGCCGCCCATCCCGGATCGCGCCGCCGCCGTTCATCACCACGACCGGGACGGGATTCGTGGTGTGCGAGGTATGCGGCCCGCCGGTCACCGGATCGCGCATCATCTCGCAATTGCCATGATCGGCGGTGACCACCAGCGCCCCACCGGTCCGTTGCAGCGCCGCGACGATGCGGCCCAAGCCGAGGTCGACCGCCTCGACCGCTTTGATCGCGGCGGGCAGGCTGCCGGTATGACCGACCATGTCG
>JAYVXQ010000256.1:0-4901 GCA_043785025.1 Acetobacteraceae bacterium | reverse complement strand
GCGGCGTCCGGCGCGGCGGAGACGACGCCTATGCGTGCCACGGACAGCAGGACGCGGTCGGCGGCGCCTCCGTCCGGCGCGGCGACGCCCAATGCGCGCACGTAGATTTGGGTGGAGGGGATGCCGCCGTCGATCAGCGCCGCCCGCACCGCCATGCCGCGCGACAAAGACAGGCGTCTGGCGGTCGAGGGGTCGTCGGACCGGCCCGCGGCATAAGCGGCGACGTTGACGCTCGCGGTTTCATGGACCGGGATGGCGCGGACCAGAGCGGTGATGGCGGCGGCGGCGTCGGGTTTGATGTCGGCTTTTTCGGAGTCGAATGTGAGCCAGACGGGCTCGGGCGGCTTCGCGACCAAAACTGGCGGTGGGGTTTTGTCGGTGGCGGGTGCGGGGTCGGGGGCGCGGATGGGTAGTTTTGGCGGCGCGGCGGCCTGGATCGCGGGACGCGATGGGGTGGGTTTAGGCTTCGCGGCGCCCCGGGTTGGGGTGGGGGCGGTTGGCGCGCTTTTGCTGGCCCCGGTGGCGATGCCGGGGGCTGTGACGTTGATCGCTCCGGGGGGGATCGCTCCGGCGGGGATCGCTCCGGCGGGGATCTCTCCGGGGAGGATCGCTCCGGCGGGGATCGCTCCGCGCGCGCGCGCTCCGGCTGGAGCCGCTCCGGCGGGCGCGGCTCCAGCGGGCGCGGTTCCAGAGAAGGCGGTTCCAGAGGACGCGGGCGCGGAAGGGGGGGGCGGTTGTTTGGCGGCGTTTTGGCGTGGTGCCGCGGCCCCGGACGCGCTCGGGGCGGATTTGGCGGCTGGCGGCGCCGCGGTCGTGGACGGTTCCGGCTTCACTGCTTTGGGCGCGGGTTTCTTCGCCGTGGCCTGATCCAGCGCCCGCATATCGACCGACGTTTGTCCGAACGCGGGAAACCCAAACGCGACGGATATCAGCAGCGGGAGCAGGACGAGACGGGCGGCGATCGCGCGCATGAGGATCTGACGAAAAATGCAACCCCGACGATAGGTGACAAACGGTTCGGCTTCAACGTCAGCCAGGATTGCGGCCAAGGTCATCCGGTTCCGCACCCGGCGGTTCCGTTTTGGGACATCGAGAACGCGCCGTATCGACCGAAATACAATGACCCTGAGAGGGGAGCCGGGAGCAATCAGGCCGCGGGCGGGTTGAGGCCCAGAAGCACCGCCTCGCGCAATTTCGGGTGCAGATGGGTGTTGCCGGCGACGACGTTGCCGCTGTCACGCGGGTCCTCGTCGCCGGTGCTGGTGGCATAGCCGCCGGCTTCGCGCACCAGCAGCAATCCGGCCGCCATATCCCAGGGCTGAATGCCCAATTCCCAGTATCCGTCGTAGCGTCCGGCGGCAACCCAGGCGAGGTCGAGGGCCGCGGCGCCGAAGCGGCGGACGCCCGCGACCTGGGGCATGATACCGTCCAGGATGCGGTTGAACGCGCGCCGCCGTTGCGCGGAGACCGCGCGGAACGGGATGCCGGTGGCGAATACGGCCTCGTGGATGTCGCGGCGGGCGGACACCCTGAGGCGCCGTTCGTTCATGAAGGCGCCCACGCCTTTTTCAGCCCAGTACATTTCGTCGTTGGTGGGGGAGTAGATGAGGGCGGCGGCGAGTTCGGAGGTGCCGTCGGGCAACCGCCGCTCCAACCCGATGCTGATCGCCCAATGGGGGATGCCGTGCAGGAAATTGGTGGTGCCGTCCAGTGGATCGACAACCCAGCGCCAGGCCCAATTGTCCGAGCCGGAGGCACCGGATTCTTCCATCAGGAAGGCGTAGCCGGGGCGGGCTTTGGTGAGTTCTTCCTTCAGGGTCTGCTCGGCGCGGATATCGGCCTGGCTGACGAAATCGGACGGTCCCTTGATGGAAACCTGCAACTGCTCGACCTCGGCGAAGTCGCGCAGCAGGCGTTTGGACGCTTTCTGCGCGGCGTTGGCCATGACGGTCACATGGGGGGAGAGGCGGAGGGCCATCAGCCTTTGGCGCGCTCCACGTAGCTGCCATCCTCCGTCTTCACCACGATGCGCTCGCCTGCCTCGATGAAGGGCGGGACCATGCATTTGACGCCGTTCGAGAGTTTGGCGGGTTTGTAGGACGAGGAGGCGGTCTGGCCTTTGACCACCGGATCGGCCTCGGTCACTTCCAGCACGACGGAGGAGGGCAGGCGGATGGCGACGGGATCACCTTCGACCAGATCCACGGTCAGCACCATCTGGTCCTGCAAGAAGGGCGCGGCATCGCCCATCAGCTCCGCCAGGACGTGGTTTTCCTCATAGGTCTGAGGGTCCATCAGGACGAGGTTGAGGCCGTCGGTGTAGGAATAGGTGTATTCGCGTTCCTCGGTCGTCAGGCGTTCCACGGTGTCGGCGGTGCGCCAGCGTTCGTTGGTTTTGTTGCCGGTTTTCAGGTTGCGCATTTCCACCTGGATGAAGGCGCCACCCTTGCCGGGGGTGATGATCTGCTGTTTCAGCACCGTCCAGCGGTTGCCATCATGCTCGATCACCTGTCCGGCGCGAATGAGGTTCGCTTGTTGTTTCATCGCGGATCGTCCGATCGGTGTCTGAGGAAAAGGATCATGGAGGTTGGCGGGCTTCTAGCCCGTGGACGGGGGACGGGGCAAGGTCGCGGGTCCCGCGCCGGTTGGCCCGTGTGTTGGCGGCCCGGGCGCTGGCCGTCCGGCGTTACTTGTCTATTGGTGTATAGACGTGATTAATTCCGTTGACGTAAATCGAATATTGGCGTGGTCATGCGTCACGCGCGAAGGGAATCCCCCATGACCCATGACGTGCCGCTATTATTGGGGCGGGCCTCGGACGCGATGGACGCACGGCTTTGCCCGCCGGAGGCCGCGGGGGTTTTGCTGTTCGGCACGGGCTCCCCTTTATTGGCGGATGTCGAGGAGAGTTTGTTTCGCGCCGGCATTCCGGTCGCGGCGGGCATTCGGAATCGTCCCGGGAAATGTTATTTACCGGACCCATCTTCGGGCTGGCGGACGGACGAGATCACGCCGGACATGATGTCGCTGCCGTTTTTAATTCCGCTGTTCACGCCGGGCTTCCGGCAAATCGCGGCGCGCGAGGCCGCTTCGTTGGGTTTCACCCGACCGTTCCGTCTGATCGATCCCAGTGTCGCGGCACCCAGGCGGCTGGAATTGGGCGTCGGATGCTATGTGAACGCGGGATGCAGTCTTGGCTCCGGCGGGGTGTTTGGCGCTTATGTGCTGGTGAACCGCGGTGCGAGCATCGGGCATCACGCGCGGCTCGACGCGTTCGTTTCGATTGGGCCCGGGGCGGTGATCGCGGGCGAGGTGACGATCGGCCGGGGTGCCGTGATCGGCGCGGGGGCGACGGTGTTACCGGGTGTTACGATCGGCGCGAATGCCGTCGTTGCCGCCGGATCGGTGGTGACCTGCGACATTCCCGCCGGCTGTCTGGTCAAAGGCGGGGCGGCGCGGATCGCGCGGGAGAATATCGGAGGCTACCAGGGGATGATCGTCGCATGACGGCTCCGGCGGTGTCGGTTCTGGTGAAGGCGTATAATCACGCGCGTTATATCGCCCGCGCGATCGAGAGCATTCTGGATCAGTCGTTTCAGGATTTCGAAATCATCATCACCGACGACGCCTCGACCGACGCGACGTTGGAGGTGGCGCGGCGGTATCGCGATCCGCGGATCAAACTGGATGGTTTCAGCCGCAACCAAGGGATTTCGGGGGCGATGAACGCCACCATCGCGCGCGCCACCGGACGGTATTTCGCCATCCTCAATTCCGACGATTGGGCGCTGCCGGGACGTTTGCAACAGCAGGTCAGCGCGATGGAGGCCAATCCCGCTGTGTCGGTGGTGTTTGGATTGCCATCGATCGTCAATGAGGCGGGGGCGCCCGCGCGCGGGTTCAACGATTTCACACAACCCTTGCGTTTCGAGGATTTTTCGCGCCGGTCCTGGCTGCGGCAGTTCTTTTTTCTGGGCAATTGCGTGTGCGCGCCGACGGCGATGGTGCGGCGGGAAGCCTATGAGGCGGTGGGCCTTTATGACCGGCGGCTCACGAATTTGCAGGATCTGGACATGTGGATCCGCATGCTGATCGCCGGCCGCGATATGCTGGTGTTGCCGGTGCATCTGACCGCGTTCCGTATTCGTGACGATATGGCGAACATGAGCGCGCCGCGGCCGGATACGCAATTGCGAACGATGTTCGAGATGACGCGGATTTTGCGCCAGTTCGCGGACTTCGATCCGGCGCTGTGCGATGAAGTGTTCGGCGGTGACCCCGATGTGGAGCCCAGACGGCGGATCGCCGAGCTGGCGGCGCGTGATCCGCGCGCGATCTATCAAAGCTTCGCGCTGGATCTTCTGTATGAAAGCGCACGCGATACCGATGATTTCGACAGGCTGCGCCTGTTGAGCGGGCAGATCGACGCGTATGGGATCGCGCGGACGCATGAGCTGGTGCGCACGATCCAGCGGCTGGCGGGGGAGTGAACGCAAGCGTCAGACGGTATTCATCGCCGCGCGCCGTTCGGCGTAAAGCGCCATGCGGGTCGCGGCGGCCGGGGTTTGCGCGCTGGTATCGAGACGATCGGCTTCGGGCAGTTCGGCGGCGCGGTGGCAGGCGACCGCGTGATCTTGCGTGATCGCGGTCGCGGCGGGTGTTTCGCTACGGCAACGGTCGATGACGTAAGGGCAGCGGGTGTGGAATCGGCAGCCCAGTGGTGGATTGATCGGGCTGGGGACATCGCCATCGGCCATGGGGCGGGACCGCGCGCGATGCGGGTCGGGGCGCGGGATGGCGGCGAGCAGCGTGCGCGTATAGGGGTGACGGGGGTTGGAGAATAAAGCGGCCTTCGGTCCAATCTCGACGATCTGGCCGAGATACATGACGGCGACGCGGTC
>JAYVXQ010000255.1:0-4904 GCA_043785025.1 Acetobacteraceae bacterium | reverse complement strand
CCCGCGCGGCATTTCCCGGCGGACGCGTATTTTGAGCTGCATATCGAGCAAGGGCCGATCCTGGAGCGCGAGAACAAGCAGATCGGCATCGTCACCGGCGCGCAGGCGCAGGTTTGGTATGATGCCGTGACGATCGGGCAGGACAGCCACGCGGGCACCACGCCGCCCTCGACCCGAAAAGATGCCCTGGTGTGCGCGGCGCGGATCATCGATCTGGTTGATAAAATGATGCGGGAGCGCGGCGAGGACGGGCGCGGCACCGTGGGGCAATTATTGGTCTCGCCGAACAGCCGCAACGTGGTGCCGGGCGAGGTGCGGTTCTCGGTCGAGTTCCGCCATCCCGACGCCGCCGAGGTCGATCGCCTGGATGCTCAGTTTCCGCGCGAAGCGGGGTTCATCGCGCGCGATTGCGGGGTGAAGCTGGAGCTGACGACGTTATTCCGCATCCCGGCACAACCGTTCGACGCGGAGTGCATCGCGCTGGTGCGCCAGGGTGCCGCGCGCGCCGGTTATTCCACCCGCGATATCGTTTCGGGCGCGGGACATGACGCGGTGTACGTCGCGCGGCACATCCCCACCGCGATGATTTTCACCCCCTGTAAAGACGGCCTGTCGCACAACGAGGCTGAAAGCATCGAGCCGGAGGAAGCCGCCGCGGGCGCGCAGGTGCTGTTCGACGCCGTGGTCGCGCGCGCCAATCGCCCCTTGAAGGAATCCCATTAAATGCTGGCGTTCAATCCTCGCGACCCGGCGTTCATCGCCAATCCCTATCCGATCTATCATCAATTGCGCGCGGCGATGCCGGTGTGGCGCGCACCTGATGGGCGCGTGTTTCTCACGCGGTACGACGACGCCGCGATGCTGGTGCGCGACCGCCGCTTCGGCAAAGGCTTCAAGGAGCCGGAGGCGCTGCAACGCCGCTTCGGCCCGACCGCGATGGAAGAACCCGCGGTCGCCGAATTGTCGCACATGATGCTGATGCAGGATCCGCCCGATCACACCCGCCTGCGCGGCCTGGTCGCCAAGGTGTTCACCGCCCGCAAAATGGAAGACATGCGCCCGTTCATCCAGCGCCTGACCGATCAGTTGATCGATAAGGTCGAGAAAAGCGGTGAAATGGACGCGGTGCGCGATCTGGCGTTCCCTCTGCCGATGCTGGTGATCTGTGAGCTTCTGGGCATCCCCGAGGCAGATCGCGCGCATTTCGTGAACGGCACCGCCTCGGGCGGCGCGCTGCTCAATCCGGTGACGCCGACACGCGCGGAACTCGATAAAGCGAATGAGGGCACGCGGACCAGCGGTGCCTATTTCGAGAAATTGTTCGAAGCGCGGCGGCGTGAACCGCGCGACGATCTGCTCAGCCTGCTGGTGCAAGCGGAGGAATCGGGCGACCGCCTGACGATCGAGGAATTGCGCGCCAACGTCACGCTGCTGTTCGCGGCGGGTCATGAGACGACGGTCAATTTGATCGGCAACGGGCTGTGGTCGCTGCATAATAATCCTGGGCAATGGGCGGCGATCCGCGACAACCCGGCGTTGATCCCGAACGCGATCGAGGAAATCCTGCGCTTTGAATCCCCGGTGCAGCTCGTGGGCCGCGTCGCCGCCGAAACGATCCAGTTCCGCGGCGGTGAGGAGGTCGCGGCCGGCTCGCCGATCATCGCACTTCTGGGTGCGGCCAATCGCGATCCCGACGAATATCCCGAGCCCGACCGGATGGATGTGACGCGCGAGCGTTTGCGGCCGTTATCGTTCGGCGGCGGCATCCATTTCTGCATCGGCGCGCAGCTGGCGCGGATCGAGGCGGAGGTCGTATTCACCACAGTACTGCGCCGTTTGCCGGATATCACGCTGCCGGAACGGGCCACGCCGAAATGGCGCGATACGTTCACTCTGCGTGGGTTGACCAGCCTGCCCGCGACCTGGAGCACGGCGAAGGCCTAAGACCGGGAGCCGGACGTGCTTCGGAATGTGATGACGGTGGGCGGCTGGACGATGGTCAGCCGCCTGCTGGGTTTCGTGCGCGACGTGTTGATGGCGGCGATGATCGGCGCGGGTCCGATCGCGGATGCGTTTTTCGTCGCCAACAAACTGCCGAATTTGTTCCGCCGATTGTTTGGCGAGGGCGCGTTCAACGCCGCCTTCGTCCCCGCGTTCTCCGGCCTGCTGACGGCCGAAGGGCCCGAGGCGGCGCGCCGTTTCGCTCAGGAAACCATCGCGGTGATGATTTTCTGGTTGGGCGGGCTGACGATCGTCGGCGAAATATTCATGCCCCAGATCATGCATGTGTTCGCGCCGGGCTTCGCCAACGATCCGGAGAAATTCGCGCTGACCGTCGATCTGGCGCGCATCACGTTTCCATATCTGATGCTGATCTGCCTGACGGCGTTGCTATCGGGGGCGTTGAACGGATTGGAACGATTCGCGGCGGCGGCGGCGGCACCCGTGCTGTATAATCTGATCGCGATCGCGGCGTTGATAGGGCTCACGCGATACGTGCCGACCGTGGGGCATGCCGCCGCCTGGGGTGTGTCGGTTTCCGGTGTCGTGCAACTGGCGCTGCTGATCTGCGCTGTGCATCGGGCGGGGATGCCGGTGCGCATCCCCCGGCCGCGGCTGTCTCCCGCGATCCGGCTGCTGTTCCGGCGGATGGCGCCAGGATTGATCGGGGCCAGTGCGGCGCAGTTGAATCAGGCGGTGGATGTGATCATCGCGAGCATTCTGCCAGCCGGCACGGTGTCGTTGCTGTACTACGCCGATCGGATCCAGCAATTGCCGTTGGGCGTGATTGGCATCGCCGTCGGCACCGCGTTGCTGCCGCTGCTGTCGCGGCTGGTGCGCAGCGGCGATGACACGGCGGCTTTGTCGGCGATCAATCGGGCGATCGAGTATGCGTTGTTTCTAACGCTGCCCGCGGCGTTGGCGCTGACGGTGTCGGCGTTTCCGATCATGTGGGTGCTGTTCGGGCGCGGCGCATTCGATATCGAACATGCGCGGCTGGCATCCCAGTCGCTCGCGGCCTTCGCGATCGGGTTGCCGTCGGTGGTGGTGTTGAAAGTGCTGGCTCCCGCGGCCTTCGCGCGCGGCGACACGGCGATGCCGGTGAAGATCGGAATGGTCACGCTGGCGGTGAATTTTCTTTTGAATATCATCTTCAACGCGGGCGCGTTGTTTCCTGGACCGTGGCTGTTGCTGGAGCATATCGGTCCGGCCTTGGCGACCAGCCTCGCCTCGACGTTCAATGTCGTCGCGCTGGCGGTGGTGCTATATCGGCGCGGGCATTTGGTGGCGGACGCGGATTTGCGGCGGCGATTGCCGCGGATGGGGCTCGCGGCGTTGGCGATGGCGGTGACGTTGTGGTTCGCCGAGGCGCCGTTGTTCCAGTTTCCGCGCTGGCCCGCGCTGATCGCGCTGGTGACGTTGGGGATGGTGGTTTATGGCGCGGCGGCGGTGCTGTTCGGCGCGATCGACATGCGGGCGTTGCGGCGGCGGTAGCATGTCCGACCGGGAGGCTCTACCTCCCGAGCCCTCCGCCAAGGGCGATAGCCCTTGTATCCCGGTCCGTTTGGGCAAGGGGGGAAAGCAGGCCTACGGTAACCCATCAACGCCCGCGTAGGCCTCCTTTATCCCCGTGCCTGATTGGATATACCTGGGTTTCCGAGAGATCCGGGTATACGCGCCCAGGGTTGGTGTGGCGGCGGGCGCAAAACCAAAAGGATACCCGGATTTCTGAGAGATCCGGGTATCGTTGATCGTCGCGGCGGAGGCCGTTGAGGCCATCAGGATGGCGGCGGCACGAAATGTTTGCCTAATAAAAGAGAAAATCGCGGATTATTTCAGCGATGAAAACCTATTTTCACGTGTGACGGCGACAATTTATACAACCGCGCTTTTACGACGTAGCGGCCCGGTCAGCACATGGCCCGTCAGGGCGCGTCGTCGATCTCGTTCAGCAAACTCCCCTGCCCCATCGCGCGCGGCGGGGTCAGACCCAGATGGCGCCAGCCTTCCAGGCCAAGCATGCGGCCCCGGCTGGTGCGGAGAATAAGGCCCTCCTGAATGAGATAGGGCTCGACGACGTCTTCCAGCGTGTCGCGCGCTTCGGCCAGGGCGGCGGCCAGGGTTTCGACACCGACGGGCCCGCCGCCGTGATGCTCGGCCATGCGGCGGAGGTAGCGGCGGTCCATTTCGTCCAGGCCGCGTTGGTCGACTTCCAGACGCGACAACGCGGCGTCGGCGATGGCGCGGTCGACCGGGGACTGGCCGTCGACGGCGGCGATGTCACGGACCCGGCGCAGCAGGCGCCCCGCGATCCGGGGCGTGCCGCGGGACCGGCGGGCGATCTCGGTCGCACCGTCCTCGGTCAGGTCCAGGCCGAGAAGCTTCGCGCCGCGGGTGACGATGCGGCGCAGTTCCTCGGGCGTGTAAAAGATCAGGCGCAGCGGAATGCCAAAACGGTCGCGCAACGGGGTCGCCAGCAAGCCCGCGCGGGTGGTCGCCCCGACCAGGGTGAAGGGCTGCAGGTCGATGCGGACGCTGCGCGCGGACGGGCCCTCCCCGATAATCAGATCGAGTTGGAAATCCTCCATCGCGGGATAGAGCACTTCCTCAATCGCCGGTTGCAGACGGTGGATTTCATCGATGAACAGGACGTCCCGGGGTTGCAGGTTGGTCAGGATCGCGGCGAGGTCGCCGGCGCGCTGGATCACGGGCCCCGAGGTGGCGCGGAACCCCACACCCAATTCGCGCGCGACGATTTGCGCCAACGTGGTTTTGCCGAGGCCGGGGGGGCCGTGCAGCAGGACGTGATCCAACGCCTCGCCGCGGTCTTTGGCGGCGCGGATAAAAACCGCCAGATTTTCGCGCGACGCTTTCTGGCCGGTGAAATCGGCGAGGGTTTGCGG
>JAYVXQ010000254.1:0-4930 GCA_043785025.1 Acetobacteraceae bacterium | reverse complement strand
TCGCGATCGATACCGGGTTGGTCTTGTCGCGGATATCAAAAACAAAAGTGCGTTTCATTTGCTCCTGATCGATGTTCATCGTGGCCTCATCAGCGACGATCAGCAGATCGCGGTCGTGCAACGGCAGCGCGCTGTGGGTGCCGCCGCCGAAGGGCGGACACCAGTTACGATGGGAGATCAGTTTCGGTGCCGTTTTGTCTTTGACGTCGAGGATGGTCAGGCCGCCGTCGCGCCAGGAGGCATAGGCGATGTCGTCCTCGACCACCGCGTGATGCAAAGCGTAACGGCCTTTCGGCCAGGACGGGGTTTCGCCACCGGCGATGTGCATGCCGGGGATCCACCAGCGGCCGCACTCGACCGGCTTCGTCGGCTCAGCCATGTCGATGATGATGAGGATATGATCTGTAAAGCCGTCCAGCAGCGCCGAGGCATAGGCGTAACGCCCGCCGGTCCACCAGATGCGGTGCAAGCCAAGGCCTTGCACCTCCATGAAGCCGATGGGGCGCGGGTTGGCGGGGTCGGAGATGTCGTAGACGCGCATGCCCGCCGAGAAATCCTCGCCGCGTTTGCCGTAACGTGACGAATCGACCTGGTTGGAGCCGCTGTAATACTCTTTGGCGGACAGCAGGGCTTTGAGATCCAACTCCTCGATGCACAGCAGCAGATCGTTGGCGGTCTGAAGGTGCATGCACCAGGAGTTCGGGTGGATCGGGGCGAAATTCACCGGTTTTGGATGGCGGGGATCGCGCACATCGGTGACCATGATGCCGCGGCTGACGCGGGTGCCAATATACGCGTGACCGCGCGCGACCATGACCTGCACGCCGTCGCCGCGCCCACCCTGATCGGTGTGGCCGACGAAATCAATGTTCGCGGCGCCGTCATGGTTCATCACGCTTGCCTCCCCTGCTCCCCGCGCTCACTATAGGACAGGCCACCGGAGGATGCGACCATGCCCGCTTATGTGATGCTCGCGAACTGGACCGAGCAAGGAGTCCGCCTGGTCGAGGAGGGCCCGAAGCGGGTCGATGTCGCGCGCAAGACACTGGAGGACATGGGCGGGAAATTCCTGTCGGTGTATATGACCATGGGCGTGCACGATATGGTCATTACGTATGAGGCGCCTGATGACGCGGTCGCCGCGCGGTTCACGCTGATGCTGGGTAAGCAGGGCAATGTGCGCACGCAATCGATGAAGGCGTTCCCCGAGGAAGCCTACCGCGCCATTGTGAACTCGTTACGATGATCACGGGGGCACGGACGCCGCTAACGGTCGATCTGACGGGATTGCGCGTGGCGATTTCGGGCGGGGCCAACGGCATCGGCCGCGTGATGGCGGACGGCTTCGTCAGTTGCGGCGCGGACGTGTTCGTTTCGGACGTGGATCCCGCCGCGCTGGCGGAATGCGGCCATCCCGGGCTGCGCGCGGACGCGGGGATCGCCGCCGACTGCGCCGCCTTCGTCGATGCGGCGATCGCGCATCATCAGGGCCTGGACGTGCTGATCAACAACGCGGGCATCGCCGGTCCCACCGCGCTGGTGGAGGACGTGACGGAAGAAGAACTGGATGCGACGTTGCGCATCGACCTCGCCGCGATGTTCCATTGCGCGCGGCGGGCCATTCCCGCGTTGCGGGCGGCGGGCGGCGGGGCGATCGTGAACATGAGCTCCGCGGCCGGACGGTTCGGGTTCGCCCAACGGGCACCCTACGCGGCGGCGAAATGGGGGGTGATCGGCTTTACCAAATCGCTGGCGATCGAATTGGGGTCGATCGGCGTGCGGGTCAACGCCATCCTGCCGGGCCCAGTGGATGGGCCGCGCATCCGCGCGGTGATCAAAGCGAAAGCAGCGGCGCTTGGCATCTCCGAGAACGACATGACGGACCGGACGGTGGCGGCGACGTCGTTGCGCTGCTTCGTCACGCAGCAGGATATCGCCAACATGGCGTTGTATCTGGCGAGCCCCTTCGGCGCCACGATCAGCGGTCAGGCGATCAGCGTCGATGCCGATCTGCAGGCGTTGATGTAAGCGGGATTTGACAGATCAGACCAAAATCCTCGACCTTATTGGGATGTCCGGCGTCAGAAAAACGGGAAACCCCAATGGCATCCATCGATTACAGCGCGCTTTACAGTGATGGCCTGCCGGATCCAGCACCGCGATGGGCGCCCTTCCCGCCATATTATTTCGTCGGCGGCAATAATGACCCGGAGCAAATCCCGATCGAGGGCCTGGTCGCGGCGGCGGCCTCGGTGTTGCGGCGCGAGGGATCGAAACTCGCCATCTATAATCTCGGTCTCGGCCCGCAAGGCTATCCTGGGCTTCGCCAGTTCGTCGCGGATCGTTGCAACCGGATCCGGGGGATGACCATCGGGATCGATGACGTGATGATCGTCACGGGGTCGGGTCAGGGGTTGGATATGATCAGCAAGATGCTGACCAATCCTGACGACATCATTTTGTGCGAGGAATATTGTTACCAGGGTGCCATGAACCGGTTCCGCAAGATCGGGGCGAAGGTCGAGGCGATGACGCTGGACGGCGATGGCATCGTCATCGACGCATTGGCGGCGCAACTCGCGGCGATGAAGGCCAAAGGACGCCTGCCGAAATTCATCTATACAATTCCAACGATCCAGAATCCGACCGCCAGCATTCTGCCGCTGGACCGGCGTTTGGCGCTGATCAAGCTCGCGCGGGAGTATAATGTCGCGATCTTTGAAGATGAATGCTACGCGGATCTGCTGTGGGAAGGCGTGGAGGCGCCGCCCGCGTTATACGCGCTCGATCCCGGCTGCGTGATCCATTTGGGGTCATTCTCGAAGTCTTTGGCGCCGGCGTTGCGGCTGGGTTACGTGATCGCGGAGTGGGAGATCATGCGCCGGTTGCTGCCGATGAAGGGCGATAGTGGCACCGGAGCGCTGGATCAGATGGTGGTCGCCGAATATTTTTCCAAGCATTTCGATGCGCATCTGTCGCATCTGAACGGAGTGCTGCGCGATAAGCTGGATACGATGGTCGAGGCGGTGGCGCGGGAGTTCGGCGCGGCGGCGGAATGCTGGATGCCGAAAGGCGGGATTTTCCTGTGGATCAAATTGCCCGCCGCGGTGGACACACGGGCGTTGCTGAAACCCGCGGCGGCGGCGGGGATCGTCTTCAACGAAGGGCCGGCATGGGCTGTCAGTCCGGATAACTCCAGCTCGCATCTGCGGTTGTGCTTCGCCATGCCGGATAAACAGACGATCCGCGATGGGGTCGCGGCTTTGGCGAAAGTATGCCATGAGCAGACCGGGATTCCGGTCAGAAGCGGGAATGTACAGCGATGAGTTCGTCTGGCCCTGACAATATTCCATGCCGGGTTGCGTGAGATCGCAGCCCAGGATGCTGGAGGATGCTCAGCGGTGGTTGGGCCTCTCGGATGAGGTGCGTCGGGATCCTCAGCATGAAGACCATAAAAAAATTCTGGATATGCTGTATGTCGTGCTGAATGCGCTCGACAGTAAAGCCGCCACTCTCATGCGCTTTAATGGTCTGGTGTCGGCCACGATGGTTCTTATGCTAAACCCGACGCTATCAGCAAATCTACGTTACAAGTTTGTTTTCATATCGTCATTTGTGCTCGCGATCCTGGCTGAACTCGCCTGCTTCCTGATTTTCTCGGTGAAATATCGGTTCCTGCGTCACGAGGGCGATGTCGCGCATGAGTTGACAAGCCTTGCAACCGTGGCGGAGACCAGGCAGCGCCTGTTTTGGGTGGCCTGGTATTTGACCATGGTCGCCACAGGCCTTCTCTTAGCGGGAGTCCTCTTCAATGCTGCTTAACACGCCTAAGAAGCTCCGTTTTGGTCCCGATCTGGTCGCTCAGAGCTCCCTGATGGAGTCTGATCGCGAACTGGTCGCGTTGGCGGAGGACGCAAGCCGCAGCGCCTACGCGCCCTATTCGAACTTCCATGTGGGGGCTGCGATCCGATCGGCCGATGGCAGCCTGACAACAGGATGCAATGTCGAAAACGTATCGTATGGGATCACGATGTGCGCGGAGGTTGGCGCTGTCATGGCGGCCGTCAGGCAGCGGCGTCTTCCGATCGACGCCATTGCGATCTATGGACGCCTTGGCGGGCCTGATTCTCCGGGATCGCGCGCCGGAAAGCCACTTGCCCCCTGTGGCCGGTGCCGCCAGGTCCTGGCGGAAATGGCGCTTGCGGGCCGATCGTACGAACTTCGTATCATCTGCAGCGATCCCGCTCGCGACAACGCATTAGTGGGTACAATATCGGATTTCCTGCCTGGCGCATTGGATGATGGCCTCGTTGAAACGCTCATTGAAAGCAAGGCAGCTCGTTTATAATGACAAGGGCAAACTGTCTTAAAGTTCCGCGGGTATACCGGACAGGCGGGTTGCCCGCCAAACGGAAGGGGGGCTGCTTATGACATCCTTACGAGGTAATAACGGACCGCGTTACCGTCATGTCGCCGACGAATCAGCACCGTATGAGACCATCACCGTCGACAAATTGACGCCGATCATCGGCGCGGAAATCGCGGGCGCCGATTTGTCGGGCGCATTGTCAAACCGGCAAATGGATGAGATCCATCGGGCGCTGGCGGAAAACTCGGTGATTTTCTTCCGCGATCAGCATCTGACGCCAGAGCAACATCTGGCGTTTGGGCGGAATTTTGGCGAATTGCACATCCATCCCGCCGCTCCGCATGCGCCCGGTCATCAGGAGTTGATGATCATTCACGCCGATAAGGACAGTCCGCGCGCCAACGGTGAAGGCTGGCACAGCGATGTGTCGTGCGATGTCGCGCCGCCGATGGGCTCGATCCTGTATATCAAACAGACCCCGCCCAAGGGTGGCGATACGTTGTTCGCCAGCATGTACGCGGCGTATGAGGCGCTGTCGGACCGGATGAAAGCCTATCTGGA
>JAYVXQ010000253.1:0-15223 GCA_043785025.1 Acetobacteraceae bacterium | reverse complement strand
GCATTTCATCAACGATTTATCAACCTATCGACCGCATGATCCAGGTTGATCCGGCGGCGTTCGCGGCTGGACCCCACGGCTCGGTCAGGTTCGCGCATGCGTCTCAAACTGTTCCACGCGCCCACGATGGCCGCGGCCATGGCGGCCGTGCGGGCGGAATTGGGCGACGACGCGCTGATCCTGAATACCAAACGAGTCGCCAATGGGGTGGAGATCGCCGCCGCGCTGGAAGCGGACCCCGAGCCTGATCTCACGCCGCCCGATCCCGCCCGCCTCTCGGCTTTGGCGTGGCATGGGGTGCCCGCGGCGCTGCACGCGGCATTGGCGCATGGCGATCTGACCGCGGCGATCGGCAAGGCAATGGCATTCGGCGCGCTGCCGCTGGCACCGCATGATCCGCCGCTGCTGCTGACCGGCGCGCCGGGTGCCGGAAAAACGCTGACGGCGGTGCGGCTCGCGACACGGCTGGTGATGGCGGGCACGCCGCCGATGGTGATCTCGACCGATGGGAAACGGGCGGGCGCGACCGAGCAACTGGCGGCGTTCACCCGGCTTCTGGGCGTGGATTTGCTGGTCGCGAGCCATCCCGTCAGCCTGGCGCGGGCATTGGCGCGGCGGCGCGACGGGGCCCCGGTGTTAATCGACACGGCGGGGGCCGATGTCCGCGAGCCCGAGCAGGTCCGCGAACTGACCGACCTGTGCCAGTCGGCGGACGCGCATATGGCGCTGGTCTTGCCGGCCGGCCTGGATCCGGCCGAGGCGGGCGATCTGGCGGCGGCGCACGCAATGGCGGGGGCGCGAAGCCTGATCGCCACGCGGCTCGATCTGTCGCGGCGGATGGGATCGGTGGTCGCGTCCGCCAGCGGGACCGGTCTGAAACTGACGGAGGCCGGGATCGGCGCGAACGCGGCGGACGGGTTGGTCGCGTTCACGCCAGCGCTGTTGGCGGCGCGGCTGGGGCAAACAGAAAGCACGAAACATGGCGCATGAAGAACCCCGGGTCATCGCGATCGCCTCGGGCAAGGGGGGCGTGGGGAAGACCTGGCTGGCGATCACGCTGGCGCAGGCTCTGGCGCGCTCGGGGCGCCGGGTGTTGCTGTTCGACGCCGATCTGGGGCTGGCGAATGTCGATGTGCAATTGGGCCTGATGCCGGAGGCGGATCTGGGTCAGGTCATCTCGGGCCGGATGGGCATCGGCCAGGCGATCACGCGGCATGAACTCAGCGGGCTGAACATTCTGGCGGGCCGGTCGGGATCGGCGACGTTATCGTCCCTGCCGGTGGCGACGTTGGATCTGTTGTTGATGCGATTGCGGCGGGAGACGGCGGGGTATGACGTGATCCTGGCCGATCTGGGAGCCGGGATCGATCGGGCGGTGCGGCGGATCGCGGCGTGGTCGGATCTGTTGCTGGTGGTCGCGACGGATGAGCCGACCAGCCTGACGGATGCCTATGCGGTGTTGAAACTGCATGCCTCCGACCGGTCGGACGGCGACGCGCGGATCGTGATCAATCAGGCACAGACGATGGCGGCGGGTCAGCGGACCTATGCGGCGCTGTCGCGGGCCTGCTCGACGTTTCTGCGGCGGGATCTGAAACTGGCGGGCATCATCCGGCACGATCTCAAAGTGCGCGACGCGATCCGGCATCAGATGCCATTGCTGTCGCGCCATCCGAACGCCGTGGCGGCGGGGGATGTCGGCGCGCTGGCTGCCGCGGTAGGCTGGTGATCAGATGGCTCGGCCGTTTTCCGTCAGCAAACGGCGTCCGGCCAGGGTCGCGGTGACGATTAGCGTCCGGTCGGCGCCACGGGTGCGGATGATCAGGCCGCGGTCGATCGCGTCCTCCCACACCATCAGCCGCGGACAGGATGTGCGCCAGGCGTCAATGACATCGTCGTAAGGGCGGGGTTCGGCGGCGACGAAAGCGACAAGGTCCATCACAAGAGGTTCGATCGATGGGGACATGACAGCACTCCTTCCGGCATCCGATCGTAGCAGAGCGGCGCGAGGCGGTTCAATCGCATAGCACGCGGTACGACCCGTTCGCGTCACACTGGTCAATCCGATCGCGAACAGCATACAACGAAGATGAGGATTGAGGGAACTTGTCTGATGAACGGTCTGTCTCGCCGCGCGGTGGTCTTGGGGTCGGGGGCTTTGATGGCGTCGGACGGACACGCTTATGCCAAGCCAGCATTGGAGGCGGCCGCCCGGAAAGAAGGCGGTGTCACCTGGTACATAGCCCAGATCGATAGCGAAACGGCCGAGCGGATGGGACGCGCGTTCACCGCGCGCTATCCCGGCATCGGTGTTTCGGTGATCCGCACCACCGGACAGGTCGCGTATGAAAGATTGTTACAGGATCTGAAAAACAACGCGGCGCAGTGCGATGTGTTCAGCTCCACCGACATCGCGCAATATCCGGCGTTGAAGAAGCGTAACGCCCTGGCGGAATTCCGGCCGGAGGGCGTGGATGGGCTCGTGCCCGCGGCGCTCGCGACCGCCGATCCCGGTTTTTATTATCCATCGGCCATGACGGGACATTTGCTGATTTATAACACGGCGAAAGTCGCGGCGGCGGATGCGCCGAAGGCCTGGACCGATTTGCTGGATCCGAAATGGAAGGGACGAGTCGCCACCGGTCATCCGGCCTTCAGCGGCTGCACCGGCGTCTGGGCTGTGGCCCTGCGCAAGCAATATGGCTGGTCTTATTTCGAGGCGCTGGCGAAGAACAATCCACGCGTCGGCCGATCCGGCAACGATCCGGTGACGCTCATCAACGCGGCCGAATGTTTGGTCGGACCGGCGCCTTCGGGCACCGCGTTTCAACAAGTGGATAAGGGCAATCCGATCGCGCCGGTGTATCCCTCGGACGGCACGACTTTGTGCGTCGGGCCCTCGGCGGTGATGGCGTCGGCGCCGCATCCAAACGCGGCGCGTTTGTTTCAAAGCTGGTTGATGAGCGATGAGTACGCCCGGCTGTCGGTCGCCAATCATACCGATGCGATCCGGCCAGGAATGACGCTGACATCGGGCCAAAAGCCTTTGGACTCGGTGAAGGTACTGGGGTTGTCGGTGGCGGAAATCGCCAAGGGCGTGCCGGAAATCATCGAACAATGGCGGGAAACATTCGGCGGTTGAAGCGAGATCCAAATGCCGCGTTTGATTCTTAAAGCATAAAAAATATCCAACGGGGAAGCACGCAACACATGGCAAACGATCTGGGACGGCGGCGGCTTGGCGGCGGCGCGTTGGCCGCGGCGTTGGTGGCGGGATCGTCGCGCGATGCATGGGCTGATTTAAGAACCTTGGAGGACGCCGCGCGAAAAGAAGGGTCATTGACCTGGTACACCGGTCAAACCGACGCCGAAACGGCCGAGCGTCTGGGCAAGACCTTCACGCAAATCCATCCGGGGATCCGGGTCGACGTGATCCGCACCACAGGCCAGGTCGCCTACCAACGGCTGCTGCTGGATATCAAGAACAAGACGCCGCAATGCGATGTGTTCAGCACCACCGACATCTCCCACATGCCGATCCTGCGGGAGCGGCGGCAACTCAGCGAGTATACGCCCGAGAGCGCCGGCACGATGATGCCCCAATTCAGCGCGTTGTCGGATCCAGGGTTTTCGTACGTCACCAATGCATCACGGTATTTTCTGATTTACAACTCGCAACTGGTGAAACCCGGGGACGCGCCGAAGAACTGGCCGGATTTGCTGGATCCGCGCTGGAAAGGTCAGGTCGCCACCGGCCATCCGGCGTTCAGCGGCTGCACCGGGGTTTGGTGCGTCGCGATGCGCAAGCTGTATGGCTGGGGGTATTTCGAGACGCTGGCGAAGAACAATCCGCGCATCGGCCGTTCCGCCGTCGATCCGGTCACGCTGATGACGGCGGGCGAGGTGCGGGTCGGGCTCGCCTCGGCCAACACGACCTATCGGACCATCGATAAGGGCAATCCGATCGCGATCAATAATCCGCTCGATGGCGTGTCGTTATGCGTCACGCCGTCGGCGATCCCGGCCAACGCGCCGCATCCGAACGCGGCGAAATTATTCATGGAATGGCTGATGAGCGCGCGATACTCGGGGATGGTCGCGACCGATGGCAGCGAACCGCTGCGTGCCGATGTGCCGCCGCGCGCCGATGAGCCGCCGTTGTCCTCGTTGAAGGTCATTCCGTTGACGGTGGCGGAAATCCGCAAGGGCATTCCAGAAGTGGTTGAGGCGTGGCGGGAGACGTTTGGGAATTGATACCAACGGTCCGAAATGATGACTCTTCCATCATTGCGGACCGTTGGCATGCGCGCTGGGTTGTTGGGCGGCGGCGCGCGAAACCAACAAAAATACCGGCGGCCGTTGGTATGAGATCAGGGACGGGCGCGGAGGATCGGGTCCTCGACATAGCGATGCAGCAGCCAGGCGGTGGGAATCGCGACGACAAGGGACGTCACGACCAGAACCGGTAGCGCGGAAACCGAGGGCGCCGCCCCCCACCAGCGGACCGCCTGATCCAGGCACGCGGGGTGGATCAGATACAGCGGATAGCTGATGGCGCCGAGAAAGACGGGAACGCGACTGCTCAGGAACCCGAGGCGGCCATGGGCGGTGACGCCGACCAGGACGGTGGCGCCGATCATTTCAAACGCGCGGGTGATGCCGCCATGGCCGAACGCCAGGTTGGCTGACAGTAAAATAGCGATGGCGGCCGCCGGTAACAGGCGCCAGCGCCAGATCGCGGCGGGAACGCTGATGATACCAGCCCCCAAAAGGAAGGCGGGAAAGAACACGACATAGGGGTTGCCGCGAAAGAACGGCGTCGCGGCGAGCGCCAGTGTCAACGCCACGACCAACCGGACCGGCGTTCCGCGTGTCAGGCCCCACACCGCGAACAGCGCGAGGCTCGCCACGACCTCGACCTGAAGCGACCAGAGAACGCCGTTGAGGCTATTGCTCAGCAGCAGCATGTTCAGCACCAGTTCATGGGCTGGCGCGGCCGACAGAAGTCCGATCGGCAGGGCGCTGACAATCGCCAGGGGAAACAGGCGGTAGACGCGGGAACTGATATAGTCGGCGAGGCCAGAGACGAAAAAAAGGTTCTTGCGGGCAAATGATCGCCACAGCACATGGCCGCTCAGGACGAAGAAGACCATGACCGCGGCGTCGCTGGGGAACGCCGCCGAAAGCACGCGCAACGCGATCTCCAGGCCTGACATGGCGGGAAAATCGCGGATCCCGGTCTGCCACAGACCCAACCCGCCAGCGACCAGAATGCAATGACCAAGGGCGACGGAAAGGGCGGCGAGGCCGCGCAGACCATCGAGGCTGATTGTGCGGCCAAGGGTTGGCGTTGGCGGCGTTATAGGATTGTCGTCAGTGTCACCGGGACGGGAATCCCGATTGAACAAAGCGGATGGCCGCACGCTCAGCCGCTGCCGATCAGAACGCCCGTGGCGAAAACCAACGCGCCGCCGAACGCGACCTGCAGCGCGGCGGAGACCGGCGGCGTGTCCATATATTTCCAGCGAACCCAACTGATCACCGCGAGCTCGATCACCACCACGGCGATCGCCACGATGGTCGCGGTCCAAAATGAGGGGATCAGGAACGGTAATGTGTGCCCGACCCCGCCCGCCGTGGTCATGACCCCGCACACCAGGCCCCTGATCCATGGCGCGCCGCGGCCGGTGAGGCTGCCATTGTCGGACAGCGCCTCGGCGAAGCCCATCGAGATCCCCGCGCCGATCGAGGCGGCCATGCCGACCAAAAACGTCTCCCACGTCTTGCCGCTGGCGAAGGCGGTGGCGAAAACGGGTGCCAGGGTCGAAACCGAGCCGTCCATCAGGCCGGCAAGGCCCGGCTGGATGATGCGCAGGACAAACGACCGATGTTCGTGCGCGTCTTCGCGGGCGACCACGTCGTTGGGCAGGTTTTCTTCCCGCAATCCGTCGGCGCGGCGTTCGTGCTCGACCTCGGCGTCTGCCAGATCGCCCAATAATTTACGGATCGAGACGTCCTGCGAGCGTATCGCGGCGCGGCGGTAGAAGTGCTGGGTTTCCTCCTCCATGCTTTCGGCGAGCATGCGGACGGCTTTGAGGTTGAGCGGTTGGATTTGCCACACCGGCTTGTGGCGGATGAAACCGCGGATGTCGGTGCGGCGGATCAGGGGGATGTGTTCGCCGAACTTTTCCCGGAACAGGTCCAGCAGGCGGCGGCGGTGGTCGCCTTCCTCACCGGCCATTTCGGTGAAAACCTTGGCGCTGCCGGGATATTCGAGACGAAGGCCCTCGGCGATGTCCAGGTAGATGCGGCCGTCCTCTTCTTCATTGGCGATGGCCAACGCCAGGATCTCGCGCTCGGTCAGGTCGGAAAAATCTCGCATGTGCGAAATGTGGCCGCGAGGGGGTTTTCGTCAATAGACCTGAACAAGTAGGCGGGGGGTCAGTGCCTCTGTGGTTCTGGCGCGCCCAGGATTGGTGCCAGCCCGAAGACGGCGTAGGCGCGCTGGCTGGCGGGCCAGAATTCCATCACTTGCTGGCGTTTGGCGAAGGTAAGCGCGCCCAATGTGACGAGCATGACGAAGCTGGCGGCCCATGCGATCATGAGGTAGCGCGCGCCGCGGCCTGACCCGGCCTGGGTTTTGGCTGGATCCTCATCGGCGGACAGGCGTTCAATCGCGGATAAGGGTGGCGCGTCCGCGTGCTGATCGGCCTCGGTCGATGGGGGCGTTGGGTGCGGTGGTGGATCGTCATCGAAGGCCAGATCGCCCTCAACCGCGGACTTCAGTGCGGAGGCGGTCGATTCGAAAGGCGCCAACGCTTCTGACGCATGGGGCACGGGGTCGTCCGCATGCGGGTGGACGGCGGCCGCCGCGAGTTCCGGCATCGCGGTCGCCATCCAGTCATGACTGCATTGGGCACAACGAACGGTGCGCGGCTGGTCCAGAAGACCGGCCGCGACCTCATAAGTCGCGGTGCAGGATGGGCACTGAATACGCATATTTTCCGCTTTCTCCGAACGCATGATCCTGGCGAACCACCATGAACTAACACTGTGTTTGTTTCATCAGGGATGCAATGCATCATCTCATCGCATTGGCGTTTGAGGTTTCTCGTCCATACAAGGTTGGATTCGATTGTCTTTCGCTACGCTGGCATCTGGGCCACAGGCGTCCCCGGCCGTCGTGGTCAGACCGAGGGCGGCGTAGATCGGAATGGTGCCGGGAAACATCCCCATGACATCGTCGCGAAGCACATAAAGTCCTCCCCCCACCATTCCCGCGGCGAGTGGGATCGCGGCCCAGGGCGCGGCGTTGATGAAGGTGGGACGGCGGCGGGCGCGGGATGGGTCGTCGCCCCCCGCGGCTTCAAACCGCCAGGCTTCAGCTGAAGCCGGGGGAATGGGCGGAGGGTCGTCCATGCCGGGTTCGGGCCCGGTTTCAGTTCGCCCTAGTGATGAAAGCGAAAAATCGGAAGGACCGAGATCGGGTGGCGGCTCACGGGTGATGGACCACGAGGTTTGGGCCTGGCGAATGACCGGGTCCCCGCCGATCGAAAGGCCGGGGCCGCGAGGCCGAAGGACGGAGGGGGCGGCGGCGAATTCGTCCTCGGGGTCGGTTCGTCGGATGGGCGACATGGCCCGCCAGGGATCCAGGTCGGGGGCAAGGCCACGTTCGAATTCCGGCGGCGGCATCAAAATCGGCCGATACGGCGGCGGCGGCCCCAGGCCGATGGCGTGGATGGAGGCCGGCCGCGACGACGGTAGGGGTACATCCGCCTGACTGGCGGCGGGCGGCGCTGGCTTCGGCGGATTGTCGGGCGGGCGGTAGGCCGGTGGCTGGCCGAGGCGGCGCAGATTTTCCAACCGCGTCTCCTCGTTTACCGATCGTTGAGTAGCCGCCACAATGGGACGTTGAATTGTGCTAATATCAATGATTTGGCTCAAATCTGGTTCAAAAATCAGGCCGCACCGGCCGCACCGCATGCGGTCGATGCCAGTCACCCGGTCCGACGGAACGTGATAAGCGGCCTCACACGCAGGGCAATATACACTGAAAATAGCCATATTCGCCAATGATCACGGTGACCTGGCGGGCGACGGTCCCGGGGACGGAACCGCCAGCATCCAGTCATGCCGCGACCATAGGCCAATTATAAAATAAGGAAAGTCTTATTATTTAATCAAATGATCAAGCCTCATAAGCAAGGCGCAAACCGGGCGTTGGCCAGGCCATCGACACGAGCTTTCCGGTGCCGGACAGCGTCATGTAGGCGGTGCGGAGATCCGGTCCGCCGAAGCAGATGTTGGTGCAGAACATGTCGGACATGGGCACCTGACGGATCAAACCGCCCTGGGGCGCGATCACGCTGACCGAGCCGTTGACCAAAGTGGCGACGCACACGTTGCCGGCACCGTCCACGGCCAGGCTGTCGAAGCGCTGAAATCCCCCCAAACCCGCCATCAGGCGTCCACCGTGGGGCGACGGGAACGGGGCTTTGGCCAACTCTCCGGGGGAGAGGATGTCGAAAGCCCAGAGGCGGGCGGTTTCCGTTTCGGCGACGTAAAGCGTCTTATTATCCGGTGACAGGCCAATTCCGTTCGGGGTCAGAACGGGATGCGCCACTTCCCGAATGCCTGAGCCATCGGCCTTCGCGTAATATACGCCACCCCAATCGCGGTCGCGGGCGCGGGCTTTGCCAAGGTCGGTGAAGTAGAAACCGCCAACGCCGTCGAATACGATGTCATTGGGGCCGAGCAATTTATGCGGCCCGCAATGATCGTACAGCACGCTCACCGAGCCGGTTTTAGGATCAATCTTTTGGATCGATCCGCCGGTGTAGTCCGACGCGGGTCCGGCGGGTCGGAGCAGATTATGCTCGGTGCGCCATTGGAAGCCGCCATTGTTGCAAACGTAGAAAGCGCCATCGGGGCCGACCGCGAGGCCGTTGGGGCCGCCGCCAGTATGAGCCACGATCTGGGTCGTGCCATTGAGGAGGACGCGGGTGACGGTCTGCCGCTCGATCTCCACCAGCACGATCGAACCGTCTTTCATGGCGACCGGCCCCTCGGGGAAGCGTAGGCCGGTGGCGATGGTGGTGATGTCGGACATGGGGATTCCTCCGTTTTTTGTGTGCGAGGAGTTTAGCGGGGAATGCGGGGGTATGGGCAAACGGCGGTTGGTGGGTTGACGGTCACACACCCACCCGCCACTTGTCCTCCATCATGGCAACGCACCTGATCGTCGATCATCGCCTGTCTCCGGCATCCCTGTCTCCGGCATCCCAGCCCGCGGCATCCCAGCCCGCGGCATCCCAGTCCGCTGCATCCCAGTCCGCTGCATCACGGCATCCGGAGAAAGCGAACCGTCCGGATAATCCGATCCAGCGCAAACCCGCGTGGATCCGGGTGAAGGCGCCCAATCATCCAGTATATCACGAGACGCGGGCGCTGATGCGGGAGAACCGGCTGACGACGGTGTGCGAGGAAGCCGCCTGCCCGAATATCGGCGAGTGTTGGTCACAAAGGCACGCGACGATGATGATCATGGGGGATACCTGCACGCGCGCATGCTCCTTCTGCAATGTCGCGACGGGGATACCTCGGCCGCTGGATGTCGATGAGCCCGCGCGGGTCGGGGACGCGGTCGCGAAACTGGGGTTGCGGCATGTCGTGGTGACGTCGGTGGATCGCGACGATCTGACCGATGGCGGCGCCCATCATTTCTCCGCCACCATCGCCGCGATCCGCGCCGCCGCGCCGGCGACAACGATTGAGGTTCTGACACCTGATTTTCTGCGCAAGCCCGGTGCGATGGAAGTCGTCGCGGACGCGGCTCCCGATGTGTTCAACCATAACCTGGAAACAATCCCGCGGCTATATCCGACGATCCGGCCGGGCGCCCGATATTATCAATCGTTGCGTTTGCTGGATCAGGTGAAGCACCGGTCGCCGTCGATTTTCACCAAATCGGGGCTGATGGTCGGGTTGGGCGAGACACGGTCGGAGATCACCCAGGTGATGGACGATCTGCGCATCGCCGATGTCGATTTCCTTACGATCGGCCAATATTTGCAGCCGACGGTGAAACATGCCGCGGTCGCGGAGTTCGTGACGCCCGAGGCGTTCGCGGATTACGCCGCGCTGGCCCGCGCCAAGGGGTTCCGGCTGGTGTCGGCGAGCCCGCTGACCCGCAGTTCGTATCACGCCGACGAGGATTTCGCGGCCCTGCGTGCAACGCGTTGAAGCTGGCGGCGGCGTGACCTGATATGCCCACACACGCCGAGCGGCAGATCCTGCCTTTTCGTCCCGAGCAGATGTTCGATCTGGTCTATGACGTGGCCAAATATCCCGAATTTCTGCCGTGGTGCGTCGCCGCGCGGGTGCGCTCGCGGACCGAGCAGGAATTGGTCGCCGATCTGACCATCGGCTATGGACCGTTCCGCGAGACATTCACCAGCCGGGTCACGGCGTCATTGCCGGATCGGATCGATGTCCGGTATGAAAAAGGTCCGTTCAAATATCTGAACAATCATTGGATCTTCAACCCGCATCCGGCCGGAACCGAGCTCAGTTTTTTCGTCGATTTCGAGTTTCGCAGCCGCATCCTGCAGGCCGCCATCGGCCTCGTGTTCAACGAAACCGTCCGGCGCATGGTCGCCGCCTTCCACAAACGGGCGGTCGAGGTTTACGGTCCCTCGGCCAAAGCCTGATCGGAGACGCCTGATGGTCTATGCCCCCGTTCGCACCAATCCGAAGCTGCCGCCGTTGCGGGTCAATCTTTACTCCGACACGCAGACGAGGCCGACGCGCGCCATGAAAGAGGCGATGATGGCGGCCGAAATCGGCGATGAGCAGCATGGTGACGACAAGGCCATCCATGATTTATGCGACAGAATGACGGCGCTGACCGGCAAGGCGGCGGCGATGTTCCTGCCGTCGGGCACGATGTGCAACCAGATCGCGATCCTGACGCATTGCCGTGCCGGTGATGAAATCCTGGCGCACGAGACCGCGCATATCATCGCCAATGAGGGCGGCGCGCCGGGCGCCCTGACCGGTGCCGTGATCCTGGGACTGAAAGGCGCGCGGGGTCAGTTCGATGCCGAAACCGTGCGCGCGGCATTGCGCGAGCCACGCCGGAACGCGCCGCCGCAAACGTTGCTGGCGGTGGAACAAACCGCGAATACTGGCGGCGGCTCGGTCTGGTCGCTGGAGGCGCTGAACAGTGTGACCGAGGCGGCGCACGCGGCGGGGTTGCGCACCCACATGGACGGGGCGCGTTTGATGAACGCCGTCGTCGCCTCGGGCGTGCCGGCGGATCGGATGGTGGCGGGGTGCGATTCCGTTTGGCTCGATTTCACCAAGGGGCTTGGGGCACCGTTGGGCGCGGTACTGTGCGGAACGGAGGCGTTCATCGACGAGGCGTGGCGCTGGAAGCAGCGCCTGGGTGGATCGTTGCGCCAGGGCGGAATTTGCGCGGCGGCATGCAGTCATGCGTTGGATCATCATGTCGCTCGATTGGCGGAGGATCACGCGAACGCGCGCGTCCTCGCGTCGGGACTCGCGGACATTCCGGGATTGGACGTGAACGAACCAGAAACAAATCTGGTTTTCTTTGACACGCGCGCGGCGGGTCTGACAGCCGACGACCTCGCGGAAAAATTATTATGGATGGGTGTTCAGGTCTCCACGGTTGGAAAATATCGAGTGCGGGCCTGCACGCATCTTGATGTGGATCGCGCCGGAATTGACCTCGCGATCGCCGCGATCCGAGAAAAAATCACGGCCTGATTCATCAAGAATTAATACTTGAACGGCATACTCCGGGCTCGGTTCATCCAGGAGGTCGCGGTCATGCGCCTGTTACATGCTTTGTTGCTGTTTCCCTTGTTCACCAGTCCGGTCTTCGCCGCCGGCGATGGCGGCGACCATCACGGACGGCGGAGCCCGGAACAGCATTTCTCCGACGCCAACACAACGCGTGATGGGAAATTGACGCAGGCGCAGGCGGCGGAGGGGTATAAAACGATCGCCAAATCCTTCGCGAAAATCGACCTCAATCACCGCGGTTATGTCACGCTCGACGACATCAAGGCGTGGAAGGCAGCGAAAAAGGCGGCGCGTCAGGCCAATAAGCAGGCGGGCGAAAGTCCGGCGGGCGGGCGTTCGCATCGCGGGGCGCATCGGCGGAACGAAACCAGCGCGCTCGATACAGGCGCATTGGGATTATCAACGGACCACATCGTTCCGGCATCGGGCGATGGTCGGCGGATCGGCGTCGATTTCCTCAGGACGCCGCTGGACCGGTCCAACGCGTCCTGAGGTCATTTCCCGAAGGCGCGCAGAAACGTGTGGACCGTCACGGCGACGGTGGCATCGATTTCGGCGTCGGACGGGTTACCCCCCAGTCCCAGCGTGGCGCGGGTGAACAGGCCGGCACGCAGCAGGCCGAGGAACTGATCGGCCGCGATTTCGGGCTCCGGCACAAATAGCTGATCCATGCGGGCCATCCAGGCGGCCAGCATGGCGCGGACGGCGCGCGGCCCGTTGTCGTAAAAAGTCCGGCCCAATTCGGGAAAGCGCGCGGTCTCGGCCACCACCAGGCGGTGGATGGCCAGGCTGCGATCGCGCAGGAAGAAGCGCAGGACGCGTCCGCCGAACGCGGTCAGCGCGGCCGCGACATCCGTGTTCCCGTCGGGAAGATCCTCACCCAGAACGAAATTCTCGCGGCAGGCGGTGCCGACGATCGAGGCGAACAAACGATCTTTCGATTCGAAATGCGCGTACAGAGTGGCTTTCGATACGTCCGCGGCGCGGGCGATCGACTCCATGCTGACGGCGCCATAACCGCGCGCGGCGAACAAATCGGTCGCTGCATCGATGATCGCGGCGCGTTTGGGTGAATCGGACTCCGAGGAGACGGCCATGCCCAGTGAATGGCGTGGATTCGGGGAGATCGCAAGGGTAAACTGAACGGTTCAGTCTGGTCTTGACGTTCAGAGCTCACGGCCACATGTTCTCGGCGGACTGAACCGTTCAGTTCAACCGGCCCTGGGCTTTGGAAGTCAGCGATGAACGCGATTTTGGAAAAGCCGGCGGCGGCGCGGGCGCAAGAAGAAAGTAGCGCGCCGGTTCGGGCGCGGCGGCGCTGGCTCGCGCTGCCCGTGGCTCTGGTCGCGCTCGTTGCCGCGGCGATGATCGGTCATTGGTGGCTGGTTGAGGGACGGTGGATCGAGACCACCGACAACGCCTATGTCCAGGGGCACATCACCGTGTTGAGCCCCCGCGTCGATGGCGATGTTCTGCGGGTGCTGGTGGCGGATAACCAGCGGGTGCGCGAAGGCGATCCGCTGATCGAACTCGATCCCGCCGATTGGCGCGCGCGGCTGGAGCAGGCGAAGGCGAGTTTGGAGGAGGCGCGGGCCTCAGTCGTGACTCTGGGGGCGCGGATCGCCCAACAGCGGACCAACATCACGGCGGCGGTCGCGGGTCGCGAGAACGCGGCGGCCGAGTTGAACCGGACCACGCAGGACGCGGACCGGTCATCCGCGTTGCGCCAGCAAGGGTGGACGTCGCAGCAGGCCAATGACCTCGCGCTGACGGAACGGCGCAAGGCGGCGGCGATGGTAAGTGTGTCGGTGGCGCAGGAGGCTTCAGCGAACGATCAAATCACGATCCTGACGGCGCAGGCGCGGCAGGCGGACGCGCGGCGGATGGGCGCCGAGGCGCAAATGACGCTGGCGCGAAACAATCTGGATCATACGGTCATTCGGGCGCCCTTCGATGGCATCGTCGGCAATCGCGCGGCGGAGCCTGGTAAGCATGTGGCACCTGGCACGCAGTTGATCGCGCTGGCGCCTTTGCCCGAGGAGTTGTTCGTGATCGCCAATTTCAAGGAAACGCAGTTGCGGGGCATGCGTCCGGGCCAGAAGGTCCGGTTGATCCCGGATATCGATCCGGCCGCGGCAATGGACGGGACGGTGGAAAGCCTGGCACCCGCGACGGGCGCGCTGTTCAGCCTGCTGCCGCCCGAGAACGCCACCGGGAATTTCACCAAGGTCGTTCAGCGGATCCCGGTGAAACTGCGCCTGGACCCCGTCGAGGCCGCACGCGCGACCTGGTTGCGCGCGGGCCTGTCGGTTACCGCCGAGGTGGATACTCGCGCCGCTGAGGCGGTTCGTCTGGGTTGGTGGAAAAGCGCCTTCGCGGCGATCAGCGCCGGAAAATGAGCGGGGACGCGCTTCCGCGGCTGACCTGGCGGGAATGGGCCGGCTTCATGGCCATGGTCGTCGGGATGTTCATGGCGATCCTGGACATCCAGATCGTCAGCGCGTCCCTGGGTGATATTCAGGCCGGGTTGTCAGCCAGCACGGACGAGGTCGCCTGGGTTCAGACGAGCTATCTGGTGGCGGAGATCGTGATGATCCCGCTGTCGGGCTGGCTGTCGCGATTGTTGTCGACCCGTGTTCTGTTCACGATCAGCGCGATCGGGTTCACGGTGTTTTCGCTGGCGTGTTCCTACGCCACCAGCCTGGGTGGGATGATCGTTTGCCGGGCGCTGCAGGGGTTCATCGGCGGGGCGATGATCCCGACCGTCTTCGCGACGGCGTTCCTGATGTTTCCCCCCGCGCAGCGCGCGAAAGTGTCGGTGCTGATCGGATTGACCGCGACCATGGCGCCGACGATCGGGCCAAGCCTGGGTGGCTGGCTGACCGACACCTTATCCTGGCACTGGCTGTTCTTGATCAATGTGCCGTTCGGCATCGCGGTCGCCGCCGCTGTATGGTCGTGGCTGCGGCTGGATAAGCCGAATTTGGCGTTGCGGCATGGCTTCGATTGGATGGGCCTCGCGCTGATGGCACTGTTTTTGGGCTCGGTGGAATATGTCCTGGAAGAGGGCAGCCGCTGGGATTGGTTCGAGGATGACACGATATTCTGGGCGACCGTCGCGGGAACGATCGCGGGGGTGCTGTTCTTCTGGCGGATGTTGACGCGGGCCGATCCACTGGTGGATTTACGCACCTTCACCAACGCCAATTTCGCCGTCGGGTGCTTGTTCAGTTTCGTCCTGGGGATTGGGCTGTACGGCTCAGTCTATATGATCCCGCTGTTTCTGGGGCAGGTGCGCGGCTACAACAGTTTGCAGATCGGCGAGACGATGTTCGTCACCGGGTTCGGCATGTTCGCCGCGGCGCCGGTCGTGGGCATGCTCATTCGGCGGTTC
>JAYVXQ010000252.1:0-4941 GCA_043785025.1 Acetobacteraceae bacterium | reverse complement strand
CACCAATCGGCGGGTGAGTTCTTCCAGGAACGGCGCCGCGGCGTGCAGACGTTGCACCAGCGCGTCCTCGGTCAGGGTGGCGATGTTCCGCTCGCCGGCCCAGGCGGCGACGCGCTGCATCGAATAGCCGCCGGGGCCCCAGGCGAGAGCCAGACGCAGCAGGTCGGTGCCGCACCGAACGCCGCGCCGGCGCCGGAACGCATTGGTGTCGCGGGCCACGGCTTCGATGTCCAGGTCAGGCGGAAGCCGCGCCAGAAAGGCGGGGAAATGGTCGATCGGTAGGGGAGAGGCTTTGGGCATCTGAGCTACGAATCGTACCGATTCGAGACGGGTCAAGAATTATCTTAGTGCGTATGGGGTGAAACCCCGAACCCCACCAGAAGGCCCAGGATCCATTGGGCCTCCTGGACCTCCGCCAAGGGCGATAGCCCATGGATCCCGTGGGTTTTGCTCCCGTGATGAAGGAGGGCCATCCACGACGTATCAACGTCCGGGCAGGCCCTCCTTCACTACGGGAGCAAATGGATAGATCCCAAAGGGCCATGCCCTTTGGTGGGGGTCCCAATGGTCCATGGGGGGGCAACGCCACCGAGCCGGGTCCGGGGTGGAACCCCGGTCTTTCTTCCCGCCCAGAGAAAAGATTCCAATCCCTCGCAATTTTCCATTGCATATCAACCCCGCCTATGGCGCATGATGAAATAATCTGCCATCTTTATTCATCAGGCGTGAATCTAACAAATGATATCGATTGAAGGATGCCTTGGGGGCGGGGCCGGCCGAAACATCAGGGATGGGCGCATACTATGATATTCTGGCGTCGACGAGGCACCCAGGCCGGCCAGACGCTGGCGGCCAGCCTGCTGGTTTTACTGTCCGTGACGCCCTCCCTGGCGCAGGCTCCCGCGACACCGGGCCCCACCAGCCCTCCGATCATCCCGGTCAGCGCCGTTCACGTGATGCGCAAAGACATCCCGAAACTCCTGCGCGGCCTCGGCACGGTTCAGGCGCTGCAATCCGTCCAGGTGCGCAGCCGGGTCGACGGCACACTCCAGCGCCTCGCGGTCGCCGAGGGCCAGGATGTCAAAGCCGGCGACCTGCTCGCGGTGATCGACCCCCGCCCCTACCAGGCCCTTCTGGACGTCGCGACCGCGAAAAAACGCCAGGATGAGGCACAGCTCGCCGCCGCCAAAGCCGACCTGTCCCGCTACACCGCGCTCGCCGCGCGTGAGGTCGCCTCCCAGCAGAAACTGGAAAACTCTCAGGCGCAGGTCGGTCAGACCATGGCCCTGATCGCCGCCGACCAGGCGCAAATCGACGCCGCGAAGTTGAACCTGACGTTCTGCTATATCACCGCGCCCTTCGACGGGCGGGTTGGCCTGCGCATGATCGATTCCGGCAATTTCATTCGCGCGGCCGAGATCGCGCCGCTGTTCGCGCTGACGCAGATCCGGCCCATCGCGGTGACCTTCACCGTGCCCCAGGACAACGTCCCCGCCATCCAGCGCGCGATGGCCAGAGGCAATCCGGTGGCGATGGCCTACACCGCCGACGACAAGTCCGAACTCGATCGCGGCGCCGTGCTCACCATCGACAACAGTATCGACGCCGCCACCGGCACCATCAAGGTCAAGGCGTCCTTCCCCAACGACACCTATCAGCTCTGGCCCGGCCAGTTCGTGAACGCGCGGCTCGTGCTCGGCACCGAAATGGCGGCGCTGGTCGTCCCCTCGGCCGCCGTGCGCCATGGCCAGGATGAGTTGTTCGTCTACACGGTGAAGCCGGATCAGACCGTGGCGCGCCAGGTCGTCTCGGTGTCCAGCGACGACGGCGTGATGGCGATCGTGTCCAAAGGCCTGCGGGAGGGCCAGCAGGTCGTGACCGACGGCCATTCCCGGCTGCAAAATGGGTCGCGCGTGTCGATCATCGGCGGATCGCCGAAACAGGCCGCCAATCCCCCTCCCCCGGGGGGCTGAAATACTAAGCCCCCGGCGGTTGAGACGAGGGCGGCTTATACGAACCGAACGAGCATCGAAGCCAGGCCACATCACGCCGCGGGATATCGCCAGACATGAGTATCTCCACCCCCTTCATCCACCGGCCGGTCGCGACGTCTCTGTTCATCGCCGCCATGGTCCTGGTGGGTCTCGCCGCCTATCCGCTGCTGCCCGTCGCCCCGCTGCCGAAAATCGATTTCCCGACCATCAACGTCAACGTCAAATACCCCGGCGCCAGCCCCGAAACGATGGCCAGCACCGTCGCCCAACCGCTGGAGCGGCAGTTCGCCGCCATCGCCGGCATAGCCCAGATGACCTCGGTCAGCGTGCTTGGCTCAGCCCAGATCACCATTCAGTTCGATCTGGAACGCAACATCGACTCCGCCGCCGGCGACGTCCAGGCCGCGATCAACTCCGCCACCGGCCAATTGCCGCGCAACCTCCCCTCCCCGCCCAATTATTACAAGGTCAACCCGTCCGAAGCCCCCATCATGATTCTGGCGGTCCAATCCGACAGCGTTCCAATGATCGAGGTCAACGACTACGCCGACACCGTCCTCGCCCAACAAATCTCCCAACTCAGCGGCGTCGGTCAGGTCTTCATCGCCGGGGAGCGTAAACGCGCCGTCCGCGTCCAGGTCGATCCCTCCAAACTCGCCGCCATGGGCCTGACGATGGAGGATGTGCGGACCGTCCTCGTCACCTCCACCGTCAATTCGCCAAAGGGTCAGATCGACGGCGCCGAGCGGTCCTACGCCCTTTACAACAACGACCAGCTCACCAAAGCGTCCGAATTCAACGAGGTCATTCTGGGCTGGAAAGCCGGCGCGCCGATCCGCGTGCGCGACATCGGCCAGGCCGTCGATGAGGCCGAGAACCGCTTCGTCCGCGGCTGGCAAAACGGCAAATCCGGCGTGATCCTGCTGATCTTCAAACAACCCGGCGCCAACGTCATCGAAACCGTCGAGCACATCAAGGCGACTTTGCCGCGCCTGCAGGCGGCGATCCCGCCCGCCATCAAAACCGCCGTCATCGTCGACCGCACGCAAACCATCCGCGCCTCGGTCGAGGATGTGCAGTTCACCCTCATCCTGTCCGTCAGCCTCGTCGTGATGGTGATCTTCCTGTTCCTGCGCAATTTTTGGGCGACCATCATCCCCTCGATCACCGTGCCGGTGGCGCTGATCGGCACCTTCGCGGTGATGTATCTGCTGGACTACAGCCTGGATAATCTGTCCCTGATGGCGCTGACCATCGCCGTCGGCTTCGTCGTCGATGACGCCATCGTCATGCTGGAAAACATCTACCGGCATATCGAGAATGGGATGCGCCCGATGGAAGCCGCGCTGAAAGGCTCGGCGGAAATCGGCTTCACCATCGTGTCCATCAGCCTGTCGCTGATCGCCGTGTTCATCCCATTATTATTGATGGGCGGGATCGTCGGACGCCTGTTCCGCGAGTTCGCCATGGTCATCACCATCGCCGTGGTTATCTCCGCGATCGTTTCGCTGACGCTGACACCGATGATGTGCTCGCGCTTCCTGCACCATCACGAAGGTGGCCATAACGTATTTTATCGCGCCATCGAATCGTTCTTCACCGCCATCCTCGCGGGTTACCGGCGCACGCTGGATATCTGCCTGCGCTTCCAGTTCATCACGCTGCTAACCTTCCTGGCGACCGTCGGCGCCACCGTCTACATGGGCTACACCATGCCCAAAGGCTTCTTTCCGGCACAGGACACCGGCGTGATCATCGGCATCACCGAGGCGTCGCAGGATATCTCCTTCCAACACATGTCGGAGATCCAAACCGCCCTCACCGACGTGATCGCGGCCGATCCGGATACCGCCGCCTATGCCTCCAACTGGGGCACCGCCATCGCCGGTGCGACGCTAAACAACGGCCGCGTCTTCATCGCGCTAAAACCCTGGGAGCAGCGGACCGGCGGATCGATCCAGCAATACATCGCCCGCAATCGCGCGAAACTGGCCAAGGTGCAGGGTGGCCAATTATTCATGCAGGCCATCCCCGACGTGCGCGTCGGCGCCCGACCCTCCAAAACCGAATACCAATACACCCTCCAGGACGCCGACCTCGACGAGCTCTTTAACTGGGCGCCTAAAATCGCCACGAAATTACGATCGCTGCCGATGCTGCGCGATGTCACCACGGATCAGCAGACCGGCGGCACCACGGTGACCCTGACCATCGATCGCGACCAGGCCGCGCGCTTCGGCATCCAGCCGCAAATGATCGACGACACGCTGTACGACGCCTTCGGCCAGCGTCAGATCACCCAGTATTTCACTCAGGTCAACAGCCACAAACTGATCCTGGAAGTACTCCCCGGTCAGGCCAGCGATATCGAAACGATCAACAAGTTGTTCATCAAATCCTCCACCGGTCAGGTCGTCCCGCTCAGCGCCTTCGTCAAATGGAGCACCGTCCCGGTCCAGCCGCTGTCGATCAGCCACCAGAGCATGTTCCCCGCCGTCACCATCAGCTTCAACCTGGCGCAGGGCGCGGCTCTGGGTGACGCCGTCACCGCCATCAAGGCCGCGATGACGGAAATGCGCGCGCCATTATCATTGGGCGCGTCGTTCCAGGGCACCGCGCAGGCGTTCCAATCGTCGCTGAAAAGCCAGCCGTATCTGATCGCCGCCGCGCTCGTCACGGTCTACATCATTCTCGGCATTCTCTACGAAAGCTACATCCTGCCGATCACCATCCTGTCGACCCTGCCCTCGGCTTTCGTCGGCGCCTTCCTGATGCTGAATTACGCGGGCTTCGATCTGTCGCTGATCGCGATGATCGGCATCATCCTGCTGATCGGGATCGTCAAAAAGAACGGGATCATGATGGTGGATTTCGCGATTTCAGCGGAACGAACGCGCGGGGCGACACCGCTGGACGCGATCCGGGAGGCGTGTCTGCTGCGCTTCCG
>JAYVXQ010000251.1:0-4947 GCA_043785025.1 Acetobacteraceae bacterium | reverse complement strand
CGGTGGCGGCGGCTTTGGCGGCGTCTGGACAGGCGGGAACGGCGGCGTTGGGTGGACGGGATTGGGCGTGTTGGTTGGAGGCGCATATCGAGCAAGGTCCCATTCTGGAGTCGGCGGGGACGGATATTGGTATCGTTACGGGGACGGTGCAGGCGCGGTACTTTCAATTGGTGATCACCGGCGAGCCCAGTCATGTGGGGCCGACGGCGATGGGGGTGCGGCGGGATAGTTTGGCGGCGGCGGCGGAAATTATTCTTGAAGTGGAACGGCTTGGTTGGGCGGCGGAGCCGGGCGGGCGAAGTTCGGCGGCGTGGATTGAGAATTTTCCGAACGCGCGCGGCAATGTCGCGAATGTGACGCGGCTGCATTGCGATGTCCGGCACGCGGACGCGGATCAGGCGGCGGCGATGGAGGCGTCGTTGCGGACGGCGATCGATGACATCGCGGCTCGGCGGTCGGTGCGGGTTGACATCGATCCTTACGCGACATTTGGGCCGGTGGCGTTCGATCCGGGGTTGGGCGCGCGTCTCAGGCGGATGGCGGAGGCGCGGCAGTTATCGACGCGGGATATCGTCGCGGCGGCGGGTCATGATTCGGTGCTGGTGGCGCGGTTATGTCCGAGCGCGATGCTGTTCGTGCCAAGCGTCGATGGGATCACGCATAATCCGCGGGAATATTCGACACGGGAGCAGGTGGCGCGTGGGGCTCAGGTGTTATTGGACACGGTGTTGGACCTCGCGGTTTGATGTCAACGGCCGTTGGTATCGTTCTTGATTTCGCGCGCCGCCGCTCGCCAACCCGGCGCGCCAGACCAACGGTCCGAAATGATCGAAGAGGCATCATTTCGGGCCGTTGGTCTGATTATTCCGAATTCGGGACGTTTTTTTCGAGATCGGCGAGCCAGACAACAGCGTTGCCATCCGAGGGGGCGCGCCAATCGCCGCGTGGGGACAATGAACCTCCGGCGGAAACTTTGGGGCCGTTCGGCATGGCGCTGCGTTTGAATTGCGCGAAGGCGAAGAAGCGGCGGAGGAAGACGTCCATCCACCGGCGGATCGTTGGCAGGTCGTAAGCGACGCGGCGGTTGTCGCGGAAATGCGCGGGCCAGTCGCCGCGTGTCGCGTCTTCCCACGTCAGCAGCGCCATGAAGGCGATTTTCGAGGGCAGGAAGCCGTAGCGGAGGATGTAGAACAAAGTGAAATCGTGCAGGGCGTAGGGGCCGATCGTTGCCTCGGTGCTTTGCGGGGACTCGCCGGCGCCGGCGGGGATGAGTTCGGGGGAGATTTCGGTGGAGAGGATAGAGTCGAGGGTTTCCAGCACATCGGCCGGGAATGTTTCGGACGTGATGATCCAACGGATCAGATGTTGAATGAGGGTTTTCGGCACGCCGGCGTTGGCGTTGTAGTGCGCCATTTGATCGCCGACGCCATAGGTGCACCAGCCCAATGCGAGTTCGGACAAATCGCCGGTGCCGATGACGATGCCGTCGTGCTGGTTGGCGAGGCGGAACAGAAAGTCGGTGCGCAATCCCGCCTGAACGTTTTCAAAGGTGATGTCGTAGACGGGTTTTCCGTCGGCGAACGGATGGTGGATGTCATGCAGCATTTGCCGCGCGGCGGGTCTGATATCCAATTCCGATACCGTAACGCCGAGGGATTTCATCAATGTGAGGGCGTTTGATTTGGTATCGTCGGAGGTGGCGAAGCCGGGCATCGTATACCCATAAATCCCGGTGCGCGGAATTCCCAACAGATCAAAAGCCTGGGCGCAAACGATCAAGGCCTGGGTTGAGTCGAGGCCGCCCGAGACACCGATGACAACACGTTTCAATCCGGTGGCGCGCAGGCGTTGGGCGAGGCCGGAGACCTGAATATTATAGGCCTCGTAACAATCCTGATCGAGGCGGGCGGCGTTGGCGGGGACGAAGGGGAAGCGTTCGATTTCGCGGCGGAGGCCGAGGTCGGTCAAGGGCGGATCGATACGGAATTCGATCGTTCTCCAATTGCGCGCGACGCGGCGGCGGTTGGTGTCGAAGGAGCCCATTCGCAGACGCTCCTGGCCCAGAAGGTCGAGATCGATGTCGGCGATGGCGGCGTGACCGTCGGCGGGGAAGCGCGGGGTTTCGGCGAGAATGGCGCCGTTTTCAAAGATCGAGGCCTGGCCATCCCAGGCGAGATCGGTGGTGGATTCACCGGCGCCGGCGGCGGCGTAAAGATAGGCGGCGAGGCAGCGGGAAGATTGCGCCTGGCACAACAGGCGGCGGGTCTCGGCCTTGCCAATGGTGATGTTGCTGGCGGAGAGGTTGGCGAGGATCGTGGCTCCGGCGACGGCGGCCTCGCCCGAGGGCGGGTTGGGAACCCACATGTCCTCGCAGATTTCGGCGTGGACGATGAAGTCGCGGCGGTCGGCGGCGGCGAATAACAGGTCGGTGCCGAAGGGAACGGACCGGCCGGAGACAGCGATGGCGCCGCCGGTGTGGCCGTCGCCGCTGACGAAGTGGCGTTGTTCGTAGAACTCGCGGTAGTTCGGCAAATGGATCTTGGGGACAACGCCCAATAATCGCCCGCGGTGGATCGCGAGGGCGCAGTTATACAGCGCGCCCATGTGGCGGAGCGGGGCGCCAACGAGCAGCATCGGCAGCAGGTTGGTGGAGGCGGTGACGAGGTCGTCGATCGCGGCCTCGACCGCGTCCAGCAGAGCGGTTTGTTGCAGCAGGTCGGAGATCGTGTAGCCGGAGAGGCCGAGTTCGGGGAAGACGGCGAGGGCGACGCCTTGAGCGTGGCAATCATGAGCCGTGGCGAGGATGGTGGCGGCGTTGGTGGCGGGGTCGGCCAATGAGACGCGTGTCGTGCAAGCGGCGACGCGGGCGAAACCGTGGGCGTAAAGGGCGCGGAAGGTCATGGTTGCGGGAGGATGGCATTTGTGGTGGCGGTTTGCCATTGGCGGGAGGTTTTTGGCGCGATCGGTTTACCCTCCCCCGAGAGCGCATTAAGCCAGGGCGGCTTGAACCAATCCAACCAATGCGTGTAGCATCCCCTCGGTTGAGACGGAGCGGGCGCGCGATCCGAGCCTCGCCTTGATTACCCCGCACAGATTGGATCGGCGTTCCGGCTTACCCCCAAATAAGGAGGACGGACCATGACGATCGCGGCGATCCTGAAACACAAAGGGCATAACGTTATCTCTATCGACCCGACGGCGAAGGTGCCGGAGGTCGCGGCGACCTTGCACAAGAATCGCATCGGCGCGGTGCTGGTGATCGACCGCGCGGATCAGCTTCTGGGCATTGTCAGCGAGCGGGATATCGTCACATCCATCGCGTCGAACGGCGCGCGGACGCTGGAGATGACGGCGGGACAGTTGATGACGCGGGCGATCCACATCGCGCATCCCGACATGACGGTCGAGGACGCGATGCGCAAGATGACCGTGGGCCGGATCCGCCATCTGCCGGTGATCCATGAGGGCGCGATCATCGGCATGGTCAGCATCGGCGATGTGGTGAAGTCGCGGATCATGCGCGCCAACACCGAGGTCGACAGCCTGCGCGCGTATATCGGCGGCTCGGCCTGATCAGTTTTGGCGGCTGTTGCTCCAGACCGGAGGGCCGAGGTTCAGGTGATCGGGCGTGACGGCCGCACCGGTGGCGGCACCCGCGCCCGCGCCCAACAGCGCGCCGATGACCACGCCGACGGGACCGCCGATCAGGCCGATGACCGCGCCGGTGCCAGCGCCGGTCGCGGCTCCTCCGGTTTCGCGGTCGGGGTGAGTGGTGCCGCAGCCCGCCAGAAGGGCGGTGGTGAGGATCGCAAGGGTTGACGCGCGCATCGGAAATCTCCCGCTGATCCGCGCCGCATAGCAAATTGTTTTGGATTCGGGGCGCATGAACAAGGATTCATGAAACGATCCGGCCAAACACGGGTTGCGTGACGGCGGATGTTGGGTCATGTGTCCGGCCCGCGCCGACACAGCAGAGTCCTCGACCATGCAACGCATTTTCTCCGGCATTCAACCCTCCGGAATCCCCACCCTTGGCAATTACCTGGGCGCGTTGCGCAATTGGGCGGCGCTGCAGGACGGGCACGAATGCCTCTATTGCGTCGTTGATCTGCATGCGATCACGACGTTTCAGGATCCGGCGGGGCTGAGCCAGGCGACGCGGGAGATGGCGGCGACGTTGCTGGCGATCGGGATCGATCCCGGGAAGCACATCGTGTTCTTGCAGTCCTCGGTCGCCGCGCACGCGCGCCTCGCGTGGATTTTCAACTGCGTGGCGCGGTTGGGCTGGCTGAACCGGATGACGCAATTCAAGGACAAGGCGGGCAAGGACCGGGAAGCGTCCTCGGCGGGGTTGTACGTGTATCCGAACCTGATGGCGGCGGATATTCTGGCGTATCACGCGACGCGCGTGCCGGTCGGCGACGATCAGCGCCAGCATCTGGAACTGGCGAACGATATCGCGCAGAAATTCAACCATGATTACGGGGTCGATTTCTTCCCGAATATCGAGCCGGTGATCCTCGCCGATGGCGCGCGGATCATGAGCCTGCGCGATGGCACCAAGAAAATGTCCAAATCGGATCCCTCGAATCAGAGCCGGATCAATCTGAACGACGATGCCGACACGATCGCGTTGAAGATCCGCCGTGCCAAGACCGACCCGGAGCCTCTGCCGTCCGAACTGGCGGGTCTGGCCGAGCGGCCGGAGGCGCGCAATCTGGTGGGGATCTATGCGGCGCTAACCGGCATGACACCCGAGGCGGTGCTGCGCGAGCATGGCGGCAAGGGGTTCGGCGATTATAAGAAGACGCTGGCGGATTTGCTGGTGGCGCATTTGGCGCCGATCGCCGATGAGACGCGGCGGCGTTTGGCGGATCCGGCCGGTATCGACGCGGTGCTGCGCGACGGGGCGCGGCGGGCGGCGGCGATCGCCGATCCGATCGTCGA
>JAYVXQ010000250.1:0-4955 GCA_043785025.1 Acetobacteraceae bacterium | reverse complement strand
GTTTCGGAGAAATCCGGGTATACGCGCCCAGGGTTGGTGTGGCGGCGGGCGCAAAACCAAAAGGATACCCGGATTTCGGAGAGATCCGGGTATACCCGCATGATAATGTTGACGGGCGAATCCGCCGTGTGGGGTAAAACGCTCAGCGCGCCGGCGATGAAGATGGGGCGAGACGCGGAAGGACGAGAACGTGCGTTTACCAAAATGGTATTCGACCTGATGCCGCGTGGCGTATCGCGGCGCATCGTGTTTGGCGGCGCCGCCGTTTGGTGGAGCGCCTCAGGCGCGCCCGTTCTCGCGGCGCGGAATCCGGCGATTCCTCCGTTGATCCTGGTCGATGCCGGACATGGCGGGAACGATCCTGGGGCCGTTGGAACCGGGGGGACGCTGGAAAAAAGCGTCACCCTCGCGAACGCGCTGGCGGTGCGGGCGGCGTTGGAGAACAGCGGCCGGTTCCGGGTGGAACTGACCCGGGCCGTCGACCGGTATGTCTCTCCGGAACGGCGCGCCGACCTCGCGCGGGAGTATCGGGCCGATCTGTTCCTGTCGTTGCATGCTGACACGGATCCCGCGGCCTCGGTGCGCGGGGCGGCGGTTTACACCCTGGCCAGCCGGGCGTCGGACGCCGCCACCGCGGCGTTGGCGGACCGGGAAAACGGCGAGATGCGCGATGGCTCGGCGCGGCGGGACGACATGCCGCCCGAGGTGTCGCAAATCCTGTCCAGCCTCGCCAGCCGCCAGACACGCGCCGAATCGGCCCGTGTGGCGCATCAACTGGTGCGCGATCTGGAGCGCGATTTGCCGGTGCTGCCGATGCCCGAACGGCACGCGAACTTCATCGTGCTGCGCGCAAGCGGCATCCCCAGCGTTCTGATCGAGATGGGCTTCCTTTCGAACCCCGAGGAGGAAGCCGCGCTGGCTCATCCGGACCATCAGACCCGGATCGCACAGGCGGTCACGCGATCGGTTTCGGCGTGGTTCGGCCCGAAAGCGGGATAGCGCCAGGGGAAAAAATCACGCGGATCACGGTACCCTGTTCCAAATCCGGCGAAAATCCCATATGCGCTCCCCATGGATGAGCCTCTGACCGCTGGTGAGCCGCTGCTCCCACCCGAACGGCGCCCGGATCCGGAGCCGGTGGCCGCCGTGATTCCCCCTGGGATTCCACCAGTCGCCGCCCGTAGGAAGCGCCGGCGGCGGCGCACGCATTGGAGCTTGCATGCTCTGCGCGGCCTGTTCGGCGCGCTGGTTGGCGTGTTCCTGCTGGCGAGCGTGGCCGGGGCGGCGGGTGCGTGGATGATCTATCAGCATTTCGCCGCGGGCCTGCCAGACGTCGATGGCCTGCGCGGCTATCAGCCGCCGGTCATGAGCCGGGTGTTCGCAAGCGACGGCCGTCTGCTGGCGGATCTGGCGACCGAGCGGCGGATTTTCATGCCCATCGCCGCGATTCCGGACCTTGTCAAACAGGCCTTCATCTCGGCCGAGGACAAGAATTTCTACACCCATAAGGGCGTCGATCCGCTGGCGGTGCTGCGCGCCTCGGTCACCAATCTGATGCAGCGGGAGCATGGCAAGCGGCCGGTCGGCGCCTCCACGATCACGCAGCAGGTCGCCAAGAACATGCTGCTGACCAATCAGGTGTCGTTCGCGCGCAAAGCGAAGGAAGCGATTCTGGCGTTCCGGATCGAGAAGACGCTGACCAAGAACCAGATTCTCGAGCTGTATATGAACGAGATATATTTGGGTCTGGGATCCTATGGCGTCGCCTCGGCGGCGGAGACGTATTTCGCCAAGCCGCTGGATCAGTTGAACCCGGCGGAGGCCGCGTTCCTGGCCGCGCTGCCGAAGGCGCCGAACAATTATAATCCGTACCGGTATCCCGATGTCGCCCGCGCCCAACGTGGCCGGGTGCTGGACCGGATGGCGGAAGATCGCGTGCTGACGGCCGAGCAGGCCGCGAAATGGAAACAGGAGCCGATCGTGTCCACGGTCGTCCGGCGTCAGCAGATGGTCACCGACGCCGATTGGTTTTCCGAAGAGGTGCGGCGCCAGTTGGTCGCGCAATTTGGGCAGGAGAGCACCACTCAGGGCGGGTTGTCGGTGCGCACCAGCCTGGACCCGGTGCTGCAGGTGGCCGCGGATAAGGCGCTGCGGAACGGGCTGATCAATTACGACCGCAAATTGGGCGGTTGGCGCGGACCCGTCACCCATATCGACACGGCGCAGATCTCGCTGGATCGGGACTGGCCGCGTTTGATGGTCAAAATGCCGCCGCCCGCGGGGATGCTGCGAAACTGGCGGCTGGCCGTCGTGCTGAGCGCCACGGATACCGAGGCGCGGGTTGGCTGGCTCATGGGGCTGGGTGTCCGTGGCGTGGAACCGCGGCCCGAGACGGGTTTCATCGCGATCAATGACCTGGGGTGGGCTCGCGCGGCGCGTAAGGAAAGCCGCGGGCCGGTGCCGAAACGGATCGGCGATGTGATGCGGGCCGGCGATGTGGTGATGGTGGAGCCGCCCGCCTTGGTGCCGGTTGCGGCGGACGCGCCCGCGTCCGACCCCGTGGTCCGGCCGCCCATGAAGGTGATCCTGCGCCAGATCCCATCGGTTCAGGGGGCTCTGGTGTGCGTCGATCCGACCTCGGGCCGGGTGTTGGCGATGGTCGGCGGGTTCAGCTTCGAGCAGAGCCAATTCAACCGGGTCACGCAGGCGCAGCGGCAGCCCGGTTCCAGTTTCAAGCCGATGGTGTATCTCACCGCGCTGGAAGCCGGTCTGTCGCCGAACCAGCTGATCTCGAACTCCGAGTTGACGATCATGATCGGCAACACCGCGTATGAGCCCGATAACTCGAACGGCAAATTCGGACCGCCGGTGCCGATGAAGACCGCGCTGCAATTTTCGATGAACGTGCCCACGGTGCGGCTGGCGCAAAAAGTCGGGCTGGCCGCGATCGCGAGGACCGCCGCCGCGTTTCATTTTCATGAGGCGTTGCCGAAGCTGTATTCCGCCGCGCTTGGGTCGGTTGAGACGACGCCTTTGCGGGAGGCCGGTGCCTATGCCGCGTTGGCGATCGGCGGGCGGGAGGTCGTGCCGACGGTCATCGACAGCGTGCAGGACCGCAATGGCCGGGTGGTCTGGCGGCCGCACGCGCTGGAATGCCCAGGCTGCGGCGATCCGAAATCTCCCCCCGCGATCATGGACATGCGCACGCAAATCGCCGATCCGTACGCCGTCCGCACCCTGATCGAGATGATGGAGGCCGTGGTGTCCGGCGGCACCGGACGGGCGGCGGGGGCGGGGTTCAACCGGCGGATCGCGGGCAAGACCGGGACATCGCAGGATTATGGCGATGCGTGGTTCTCCGGCTTCACGCCCGATCTGGTCGCCACGGTTTGGATCGGCAATGACAACAACGAATCGCTTGGCGCGCATGAGGAAGGCGGCGTCGTCTCGGCACCAATCTGGCATGAATTCATGGCCGAGGCGTTCAAGGGGCGTCCGGTGCTGAACTTCCCGCCTCCGTCGGGTCCGCGCATCGCCTATGCCGCGCCCGAGGGCGTGAAAGGCGCGGAAAGCGTGATCGGCGGCGGCGGCGGCGGCACTGGCGCGAAACCCGGTCCGCGCCCAGGGGATGGCGTCCACGGTGGAGTCGACAACAAACTTGGCGGGCTGTATTGACCCGCCCTCACGCAGCCCGAGATCAGGTCCATGTCCGCTGAATCAGACTCGCTTAACGAACAGATCAGGCAGTCGGTGGCACTGCTGAGGAGGCATCTTTGACTGGGATGCCGCCGAACACCGGCTCGCGGATTTAAACAACCGCGCCGAAGATCCTGACCTTTGGAAAGACGCCGCCGCCGCTCAGGCGTTGATGCGGGAGCGTAACGCGATTGCTTCCGGCATGGATGGCGTGCGCCAATTGGAATCCGATGTCGCCGACGCGCTGGAACTGATCGAAATGGCGGAGGTCGATGGCGACGCGGCGATGACGGCGGACGCGTTGGCCAGTCTGCGCGGGCTGGCCACCGAGGCGAAGCGCCGCGAGATCGAAAGTCTGCTGTCGGGCGAAGCGGATTTCAATGATTGCTACATCGAACTCAACTCCGGTGCCGGTGGCACGGAAGCTCAGGATTGGGCTGAGATGTTGATGCGGATGTATATGCGATGGGCGGAGAAGCATGGGTATAAGGTGCAGCTTTTGGAAGAAAGCGAGGGCGAGCAGGCCGGCATCAAATCAGCGACGTTGCAGATCAGTGGGCCCAATGCGTATGGCTGGTTGAAGACGGAAGGCGGGGTGCATCGGCTTGTGCGGATATCGCCCTTTGATTCCAACGCGCGGCGGCAAACCAGTTTCGCCAGCGTCTGGGTGTATCCGGTGGTGGATGACGCGATCGAGATCGAGATCAATCCCGCCGATCTGAAGGTCGATACGTATCGCGCGTCGGGCGCGGGTGGTCAGCACGTCAACAAGACCGAAAGCGCCATTCGCATCACGCATCTTCCATCGGGGATCGTTGTCGCCTGTCAGACCGATCGCAGCCAGCATCGCAATCGCGCCACGGCGATGGGGATGTTGAAGGCGCGCATGTATGAAGCGGAACTGCGCAAGCGGGAGGCGGTGACCGCGGCGCAGGAAGACGCCAAGACCGATATCGGTTGGGGGCATCAGATCCGCAACTATGTGCTCGCACCGTATCAGTTGGTGAAGGATTTGCGCACGGGAACGGAGTCCGGCAATCCCGCGGCGGTGCTGGATGGGGAGCTTGATCCCTTCATGGCCGCGGCGCTCGCCGCGCGGGCCGGTGCGACACGGTCGGAGGCCAGCGCGCAGGCGCGTTGATCATTTTGCGGTTCTGAGGCGTTTTATACCTGGGTTTCGGAGAAATCCGGGTATACGCGCCCAGGGTTGGTGTGGCGGCGGGCGCAAAACCAAAAGGATACCCGGATTTCGGAGAGAT